>NZ_JAWUZH010000050.1:0-16315 GCF_036281795.1 Francisella sp. 19S2-4 | reverse complement strand
TTAAGGCTAAGTTTTTACTAAAAATAGCAAAAATATTCCTATTCATAGAAATTGAAAGATTTATTCAACAGTCTTTGAAATATTAAATTACAAGTATATAGAGTTAGAAGAGTTTAGAATTGAACATACTGGCTATAATAACGATTATGATATTCAAATAAGTAGCGTAGTGGTTGAATCAGAGAGTTATTATGTTTTTATATCGGGAAGTAGAGGCTTTTTTGAAACTAATGGAAATATTTTAATTAATCGTCAGTCATTGTTTGAATGGCTTGAAAATATGGAATATAGACCACACTGGGCTACTGATAGAATTATTAAACGTTACTATAACACTATAGCTTCTCAGCAAAATAATATTTCAAGTGATATACCAGCTTATTTAGATCCTGACCATGATTATTACTCAAGTGAATTGGCTTTATGTATTGAGTTATGGGAAGAACTTTATATAAATGGTAATGATATAAGCAGTGGTAAAGATAAGGTACATAATGCAGTTGGTAATATATTAAGAAGTAAATATAATCAACAACATATTAGGAGTAGTATAAAAAATAAAAAGCTAACAGGTAGTTATGAGCATGATTTATCAGGTGCATTACAAGAAAGAATTAAAAGTATAGTTACCTATGATACCAATAGTCATAAAACATCTTCTATATATCAAATGCTCTATAAACCAATAAATAAAAGGAATATGGATAGAGGGGTAACCCCAAATAATAAAGAGGTAACCTCTAAACTACTTAAAATTAAAATAGAAGATAAACCTAACCTGGAAAATCCTTTTTTAAGCTCAGATGACTTGCCTTTTTAAGAAAATAGTTAAAAAGTCACTAACCTCTAAATCACCTTTAAAATCAATGTTTTTTAATTATTGCTAACCCCTATTAGCAGCATTTACCTCTATGTTTAGTTATAAGAGCTAACTGCCTATAACAAACTTTCTCTAATAAACTTATCTCACACGCAACATGCAGACCATACAGGTTATTCTAAAATCCTAGGTTTGTATGTTGAGTTAATCTTTGATCGTTGGCCGACATTAAAGAAAAGAATTTGTTTAATGAAACATCAGAGTTTAATGGAGATAAGTAAATGGATACTTTAAATAGAAAGATGATGAGAATTAAAGAAGTAGAAAAGCTAACAGGAATTAGCAGAACATCTATATATAGACTTGGAGCTAAAGGAGAATTTCCAAAGCATATAAAGTTATCTGTCAATAGTTCAGGTTGGTTAGCTAGTGAAGTCGAAGCATGGCTAGATTCTAAGATTCAAGCTAGAGATGCGGAGGTGTAGAGATGGAATTAGTAAACTTTAACTTTAAAGATAAAGAGGTTAGAACTATTAACCAAGATAGTGAACTTTGGTTTGTAGCTAAAGATGTAGCTGAAATATTGGGATATTCTCAAACATCTGCAATGACAAGATACTTAGATAATGATGAATTAATGAATTTTGTACCTGCCAAATTGGGTGATTCAAACTCTAAAGCTAGAAAGATGAAAGCTATCAATGAAAGTGGTTTGTATTCATCAATCATACGAAGCACGATACCACAAGCTAGAGAATTTAAGAAATGGGTTACTAATGATGTATTACCTAGTATTAGAAAGCATGGTCTATATGCTACTGATAATATTATTGACCAATGTATTAATAATCCAGACTTTATGATTAGTTTACTTACTAAATATAAGGAGACAAAGCTACAGTTAGAGCAGGCTCAGCCACTAATAGAATTTGCTAACTCTATTGGAACTAGTGTTAAATCTATTTCTTTTGATACTTATGCAAAACTATTAGCTAATGATGGTGTTGATATTGGTAGGAATAGGTTATTTGCCTTATTAAGAGAGCATGGATATTTATTAAAGTCTGGTGAGGATAAAAATAACCCTAAGCAAAAATATGTAGAGCAAGGATTGTTTGAGGTTAAAGAAAGTGTAGCAGAAACAGTTAAAGGTACTATTCCTACAAAGAAAACTCTTATTACAGGTAAAGGACAGATTTATTTCTTAAATAAGATTAAAGAGCTTTTAGCTATAGATTTAAGCGAGGTGGTATTATGACTACTACTTTACAATCTGCAAATAATCTTTTATCATCATTAATTGTCTGGCGTGGTAACCAAACAAGCAGTAGTGATATTGCCACTAATAAGAGCAATGACAAAGTGAATTGTTAATAATAGCCATAATTGTATAGCTAATGCTGTATCTTTTATTAGCGGGCTTTATTATGCACTTTTAAGATATATTAATCAATGTATCTATCCCATAATGGTTAAACTCTTTTGTTTAATCGAGTGGCGTAAGGAATACAATACCCAGCTTGCTGGGGAATACTTACGGCTAGGCTGTTTGCTAGTTACCAACCGCTCGACTAATTTGGTAAATAAACAAACAGAGGTAACTAACTATGCTATATAAGCAAATCCATATTTTAAGAAACTTTTTTGAAACTAAGTCAAGACAAGATAAAAACTATATCTTTTCACTTGATACATTTGTAGATTCAGATGAAACATCAGGTATTTTGATGGTAGAGCTTGATAGTATTATCGAGTATATAGGTATTAATGAAACCATAGATAATTTAGTAGCTGGAATTAAGTTTTTACAATATAACTTCACTTATAAGAAACAGCTAGTAAATGGTTATGAGAAGACATTTATTTGTATAGACTATCTTAATGCTTATTTAGTTCAAATTCTTAACTATCTACATAGAAACAGCCTAGATGATACTAAGCTTATTAGTCTAATAGAGAACCTTGATAATCTAATACTTAATACATGGGATAATGATGTTCTTCAAATTAGAAAAGTATTTGAGAGCCTTAATATCACATATAAACCAGAAGAATATAAATATGATGGTTATCTAGATTCTATGACAGGTTTAATTAAGACATTCTCTAGTAGAGTATAGGAGGTTAAGGCAATGGAAAATAACACTTTACAGGTGGATAATTTTATAGATCAGAGCCTTAAATCTCTAGAGCTAGATTATACCACATTAAAAGAAGCTGAGACTATTAAGTGGGATGTTGAACAGTTAAATCAACTTAATAGAAAGTACTATGATAATAAGATATCTAAAGACCAATATGAGAGGTTTAAAACTAAGTATATTGATAGTATAGATCACTTTATTATTGAGAGTATTAAAAGTCAGCTATCTACTGAACAAAGTAAGCAGTTAGAGAGTATTGATAATGCTATTGGTTTATATGAGTTAGGAGAGCGCGTATATAAAGCTAGAAAGGATGTATATAGCCAAATCTCATATAAGAATATAAGAGCTGTATCTTGGGATGAATTAGAGGAAATGGAGCTTAAAGAGAAAAGCTTTATTTTAGAACCTTTAATTAGGAAGCAAGACATAATAATGATTTATGCTAAACAAGGAGTAGGTAAGACTCAAGTAAGTACGGGTATAGCATGGGCTATATCAAGTGGCACAGAGTTTTTAGGTTGGAGTGCTACTAGGCAATATAAGACATTATTTATAGATGGTGAGATGCCAGCAATAACTATTAGAGAAAGAATTAGAAAACTAAATGTAGATAATATATCTAATAGTAATCTTAAGTTTATAAGTAATGATACTTTAATAGATGATCAGTTGATGCCAGACCTTTCTACTTCTGATGGTCAAGAGGCTATAGAGTCACTCACTAACTGGGCTGATTTTATCGTTTTAGATAATTTGGCTACCTTATGTCGCAGTGGTAAAGAAAACACTACAGAGGCTTGGAGAAACACTCAGAGCTGGCTTTTAAACTTAAGAGCTAAGGGTAAAACTATCTTGGTTGTAGATCATGCTGGTAAGAATGGAGATAATAGAGGAGCTAGTGCTAAGAAAGATGTACTAGATACAATAATATGTCTGAAAGAGCCTGCTAATAGAGAAGATAAGAATAATACTCACTTTATTATCAATATTGAGAAAAACCGTAATGCTAATCATATAGAAAGCATAGAGGCTTACTTAGACAATAGTGGTACTTGGAATGTATCTAGTGCTAAACAATCTAGAAATGAACAGATAATCTCTCTTTGTGAGGAGGGCTTAAATCAAAGAGAAATAGTAGAAGAGATGGGTTGTAGTTTAGGTACAGTTAATCGTGTTATTAAAGCTCATAAACAGCAGAAAGAATACATTAAAAAGTAGTTTGTTCAATTTTTTTGTATCTAGACACGTTGAACATTGAACATTTAGCTATTTTCTTATAACAAACAGTTGAACATTTATTGAACATGGGATAGTTGCTATAGCAACAAGTCTATATAAATAAAGGATTATAGCCTTATATTTAGTTGAACAGTTACTTGAACATGGGTTGAACAATCTTGTTCAATTTCTTGTTCAATCAGGGGTATAAAAATGAACAAAGTTGAACACGATTTTAATTAGGTTGAACATGAGGTTTAAAACATGAATAAATACACTTTGATAAATGAAATATTAGGAGATATTAATCTTAGTTTCTTAGACTATAAATTTATAGATACTATGATCTATTTTGAAAGTGATAAGACTAAAAGAGAGATACTTAACCAATATAAAGAAATCTATCAAGATGAATTTAATAATACACTAGTGACTCATCAAAAGGAGAGTAACGGAAAGCATAAAGCTAATATATGGCTTAGAGAGCTGATAGCTAGTAAAAGATTAACTTAATTACTGGTGAGTAAATCTCTTAAATCCTACAAATTCATCTAAATATATACTACATATACAGTCAAACACTATACAAATTGCACTACATACACTTGCAACTGTAATACAAAATAAAGGTTAAATATGAAGAATATGAGAGAAATAGCCTGGGAGTGTGGTTATAAATTACCTACCAATGCAGAGACTCAACCAATGGCTTTATATAACTGGTTTGAAAAGACTAAATATATTGTTAGAACTAGTGATACTAGCTTTGTATTTGGAGATAAGCGAACAGGTGAGATATATAAAGTATCTAAAGGTGAAATAGTAGAACAAGACTTAGGAATAATGAGATGAGAGAAGAAAACCATACTATAGAGTTTAAAAGTAAGACTATACCAATAAATGTAAGAATAGATGAAAATGAGTTACAGACATTAAAGAATACAGCTAGTCAGCATGGAGTAGGTTATAGTGTGATAGTTAAGTCATTAATTTACAAATTTAACAGGAATCTTATTAACTTCTTATAATGGGGGTATTATGGGGTATATTCTTAAACCTATAAAATTCTTAAAACATTGATTATATAAGCAATACAGCTATATTTTATCTTGTAATTTAAGCGGACATTAAACAACTTAATTATGGGGAGGTTTTGGGGAGGTTTTGGGGAGGATATAATACTAATATCATTGCAATAATCATACTAAATTTTTACTAAATTTTTGCTAAGGATAATTGGCTTACTACCTTAATATTTCCATAAGGATAACGGCAACATTACGGCAACCAATATACTAAGGTTTTACTAAGGACTTAGCATTAATATTGTACAAGGATTATACAAGGTTTTAACAAGGGTATAACGACAATAATCTATGGTAAGGTTTAGATAAGGGTAATGGCGATATTTTAACGATTGTTATAGTAAGGTTTTCCAAAGGGTAAAAGAATTACTACCCTAAGGTTTCCCTAAGGATAATGGTTAGGTTTTGGCTAGGGTAACGGTGATATTAGGGCGATGATTACCCCATGTTTCCAGTAGGGTAAAATATAATATTGAGTACCGAGGTTTTGACTAGGTTTTGGAACGCTATAAAAAAGGAAATAATACTGAGGTTTTACTAAAGGCAAGTTGAATATTTTAAAATAAAAAGGAAACAGTGGTAACATAGCTGTAATGTTTATTATATAAAGGCTAACGAGACTTTAGAAATTAAAAAAGAAACAGTTAATCAATAGGTTTCTTTACGTTATAAAAAAGGAGTTTTGGCGTCTTATAATAAAGGGAAATCAAACGCAGTTATTTAGTTGCTGCAGCAATTAACTTATATCTTGCATTCTTATTACATTAGCATTTTCTTTAATATGATCTATATAGTCAGCCCATAGCTGTAGCATCTCAGCTCTTTCAGTTAAGAAGTCATTTTTATCATATATATTATCTATCTTATCGCCTTTTAAATGGCTAAGTATCATACGTACAGCATCATCACACCAATTATGCTTACTTCTTATATTACTTATATAAGTTCTAGCTGTCTTTCTAAATCCATGAGTATGTTGTTTAGGCTTATCTATGCCATTAAACTTTAAATTCTCTCTAAGGGCTTTACTCAAGGCCTCAATAGTTACATGTTTATGCTTTGATCTTGTAGAATGAAATATAAACTCTCTATTGGCTGTGTGTATCTTCATACTTTGAATAATGTCATAAGCTTGCTTACTTAAAGGTTGCCTAAAATCAGCTCTACCTTTCATCTTCATTTCTTCACCAGGAATAACTATACACTTATTAGCTTCATCTAAGTATGACCACTTCAAACCAACTATATTTGATGGTCTTAAAGCTACATAAGGGGCTAATTGCAATGCTCTAATAGTTGATATATCGCCATGATTAAAATTACTTATATCATTCATTAGTTGGCTAAATGTCTTAGTATCATCTATAGGGTCTACAAATTTAAATCCTTGAGTTATTATTGGCTTAGTTTTAGCTTTTAGAGCAGGATTATTTTCAGTTAGTCCCTCATCTATAGCATGTTCAAATATTTGAGATATTAGAGTTTTGATATTTTTTCCATTGTGAGGAGTATATTCTTTTAATAAATTAGTTACATGAGTTCTTTTGATGTCTGATAAGCGATAGTTTTTAAATGCTGGTAATAAGGTCTTTTCTAATATTCTATGATTCCTTTTATAAGTGTCATAAGACTTATAACCATTTGGTTTGTCAGGGTGTCTACTTTCAAGGTATCCTATAGCCATGTTCTGAAAGTAATCTTTATCTTTTAGTTTAGAGTTTTCTCTTTCTATTTTAGGATTCTAATATCTTATTATAGTTTCTAGCTAGCTCTCTAGCTTCTGCTAAAGATATATCTTGGTATTTACCAATGGTAAAGCTATCGGCTTTTTTATTTAGTTTAAATCTATATAACCATGAATGTACACCGCTAGATCGAGCTATAAACCAAAGATTGGTACAGTTATCATCACTATATCTCTTTTCTTTATCTTTAAGCTCTTTGACTTCTTTCGATTTCTCTATAAATTGCTTACTTAATTTAGCCATCGTTGTACATTGAGAAGTGATTGTGTCTATAAATGTACACCACAATGTACACTCAAAACAAGGATTAAATGGTTTTAATGGCACTGTATGGGACAGTGTAATTGATTGTGTTTGTTGATTTTATTAGGTTTGTGTTACTGTATGGTATTGTATGGAACACCAGTTTGGTGGAGGCGGCGGGACTTGAACCCGCGTCCACAAACTCTCCGTCTTTGGATCTACATGCTTAGGCTAACTTATTTAAGTTTTAGCTTAGCTATTCCCCAATTAGCCAGGGTAATAGTTAGCGAGTCTGTTTAATACAGCCTGAACTTCCAGACAAAAAGCAAAGACCGTCTTATGCGGAATATGAACGGATGTAAAGATAGTGTCATAAGAAAGACTATCATATCCGTGCGCATCTAGGTTCTTAAGCTAGACTAGGCAGCTTTAGCAACAGCAGCAAAGTTGCTGTCGTTAGCCGCTACGCGGTTTGCTTTTTTATTGCCAGTTATTATCGGCATTGTACTGTTATTTACGAGGTTACTGTACTTCCTCGGCATGCACCTTAGATTTTGACATTCATGTCGAAACCATATTCGCCCCCATTTGGGTGGATACAATTTATCTCTTATTTAGGCAAAAGTCAAATTTATATGATTAATTATAGTAAAACGTAGATAGCAGAAGAAAGAGCGATAACTCCAACGGCTAGGATAAATATATCAGCAATTAGGTTTTTATAAGGTTTCAAATATTTAATTTTATAAATGCTATATATAGGCATGATAAATAGTATGATAGCTAATACAAGGCCACCGATGCTTGAGATCATATCTAAGATATTAGGATTTAGATATGCTACAAGCCAACATAATAGAAATACAACTGTAAGAGTTATAGGTTTTATATTTTCTTCTTTGATTCTATTTCTTGTTATTTTACAAACTATGCCATCTATACCTTCTTTTGATCCAAGATAATGTCCAAAGAAAGATTTACTCATTGCAACTAAAGCAATTAGAGGAGCTACATAGCTTAGTAAAGGACTATTAAAATGATCAGCTAAAAATGAAAGAATGGAAACATTCTCTTGCTTTGCTAGTTCTAGATCATCAGGTCTTAGAGTTAGCATAGAGCTAAAGACAAATATTACTACTGTAGCAATCATTAAAATATTACTAAAAGCTATGATTCTAGAAGCCTTATTATCAGCATCTTGCTTATATTTATTTTTTGTATAAACAGCAAGTGATGAAATAATTGGAGAATGATTAAAAGAAAATATGAGTATAGGCATAATTATCCAGATAGCTAATAAAACTCCAGAAAAAGAATGATTATGCTCAAAACTAGTATATATAATAGAAAAATTCCAATAAGGTATCATCCATAAAGACAGAGCTATTAAAGCAATAATAAATGGAAAAACTAAAAAGCTCATAACTCTGATAATAATTCTTTGTCCAAAATTAATGATAAAAACAAGAACAGCTATAGTCAAAAAGCTTAAAATAAGCCTATTTGGAACTTCACAGTGTAGTTGATGAAAGCAAAAATACTCTAATGTATTTGTAATACCAACGCTATAAACAAGAAGTATAGGCAATATGGCAAATAGATATAATATATTAAAAAAGATTCCGCCAATTTTACCAAAATAGTCATCAGCAACTACAGTGATATCAGAATTCGTATTTGGGTTTGATATTACAAATCTACATAGTGCTCTATGAGATAAGAAAACCATAGGAAATATAAATAACAAAACAATACAAACTGGGACTATTCCTGATATACCTGTTTGGATTGGTAAAAATAATACACCTGCTCCGATAGCTGTACCAAATAAACTAAGTGACCACATTAAGTCTTCGTTTCTTTTCATATATAAATTCAGAGTAAAAATAAAAAACTATATAAGTTTTATATAATGATTTAAAAAATAGTGAATAGACTTTAATGTAAAAAAAATTTTTTGTCAAAAGACATTTATGGAAATAATTTATTATTACTTTAAGTTTAATAATAAATAAAGTAAAGACATTCTAATTGGGATGCTATATTTAATTTGCTCAAAATATTTAGCACAGCTAAGTTCATCTATAGATCTATCCATCTCATCAACTCTTGGTAGTGGGTGAAGGATTATAAAATTACTCTTATCAGAAATATGTTTTCTATCTAGGTAGCAAAGATCTTTATTTTCTAAATAGCTTTCTTCATTAGGAAATCTTTCTCTTTGTACTCTAGTTACATAAAGGACATCTAAATCTTTTAAAGCTTGAGTACTTACTTCTTCTAGCTCAGTAAAAGAGTTACCATTCTCTTTTACAAAGTCCCTAAGTTTTTCAGGGATTTGTAATTCTTTTGATGATATAAACTTAAACGAAGCATTATACTTAGCAAGGATATTTGTTAGTGAGTGAACAGTACGACCATATTTTAGATCACCAATAAAACCTATCTTTAGATTCTCAAGAGAGCCTTTCTCCGAATAAATAGTATATAAATCAACTAGAGATTGAGTAGGATGCTCATTATCACCATCGCCAGCATTAATAACAGGAGACTCTACATATTTAGAAAACTCTTCGACACTGTGAGGCTTAGGATGACGCATAACGATAATATCTGCGTATTGATCCATCATTCTACCAGTATCATCAAGAGTTTCACCTTTTTGAGTAGAGCTTGAAGAGCCATTTTCTAGTGATATAACTTTTCCACCAAGTCTATTCATGGCTGATTCAAATGAGAATCTAGTTCTGGTACTTGGTTCGAAAAATAAAGATGCTAAGATTTTACCCTCTAGATCTTTTATAGACTCAGATTTAGCTAGCTTATCTTTATAGATATCAGCTTGATGGAAAAGATTTGATAAGTCATTTTTATTTATTTGATCGCCACGCAGAAGTTTTTGAAACGATAGCATTTTAAATCCTCCCAAAATGCTGTCATTCTACGGTTTGACCGTAGAATCTAATTATTAAGCAATATTTTATTATTCCCCTTTGGTACGAAGGGGAGGCAGTCGTAGACTGACAAGGTAGTTTTAATTTAGCTATTAATCCATTCTTTTACTGTTTTAACATTAAAAGAGTTGTCAATAGCTTTCATATCTTTTGCAGCAATTGCGAAAGCTTCAAAAGCTCCAGCTGTTGTAACATATGGAACTCTCTTCATAATAGCAGCTCTTCTTAAGGCTAAGCTGATATTTAATTCTTGTCTGATCGAAGTATTAACAAGCAGATCAACTTCGCCATCTTCAATAGCATTGACAGTACTATGCACTTGAGCATTGCCAATATTATCTGAAGCTTTATCAAAGAATTTACACTCTATGCCATTTTCTCTTAAGAAGCGTTCTGTACCTCTTGTCGCAAAGATATTAAAGCCTAGCTCAATAAGATCTTTAACAGGTTGAACTATCTTAGGTTTATCAGCATCACTTACAGATATTAGGATATTCCCTTTTAGAGGAAGTTTATTAAAAGCCATCTCTTGAGCCTTGTAAAATGCTACACCAAAAGTTCTATCCATACCCATAGCTTCACCAGTAGATTTCATCTCTGGGCCTAAATAGCAATCGACATCTTCAAATCTACCAAATGGGAACACAGCTTCTTTTACAGAGAAATGTCTTGGTATTGGGTTATTTAATATAAAGTCAGAGAGCTTTTTGCCTATCATAAGTTTAGTCGCAATATTTGCAATACTATTGCCTGTAGCTTTTGCAACAAATGGTACTGTTCTTGAAGCTCTAGGGTTTACCTCAATCACAAAAAGTTCACCATTTTGGTAAGCAAACTGGACATTCATTAGACCTATTACGTCTAGTTCTCTAGCTAGTTTGATAGTTGCTTGTTTTACTTCTTCAATTTGCTCATCGCTAAGTGATCTAGTTGGTATAGAGCAAGCTGAATCTCCAGAATGGATGCCAGCTTCTTCAATATGCTCCATAATACCTGCTACAAAGACACGATCGCCACCATCAGCAAGAGCATCAACATCTAGCTCAATAGCATTTTCAAGGAACTTATCAATCAAGATTGGCCCTTCAAGAATACATTTAGCATTTTTCTCAATATAAGAGTTTAGCTCATCTTGAGAGTGAACAATTTCCATTGCTCTACCACCGAGTACATTAGATGGTCTGACAACTACAGGATAGCCAACTTTGCTAATATTTTTCTTTAGCTCATTAATAGTATATGCAATAGTGTTTAAAGGCTGTTTTAACCCAACATTATCGAGTAATTCTTTGAATCTTTCTCTATCTTCAGCTAGATCGATTTTATCAGGGTCTGTACCTAATATTGGGATATTATTTTCATGAAGAGCAGATACTAACTTCAGTGGAGTTTGGCCACCAAACTGTACGATTACTCCAAGTACTTCACCTTTGCGCATTTCATTTTTAATAATATTTAGTACATTTTCAGCACATAGAGGTTCAAAGTATAATTTATCAGAAGTATCGTAATCTGTTGAGACTGTTTCTGGGTTACAGTTAATCATGATAGTCTCAATACCTTCTTCTTTAAGAGATTTAGCGGCATGAACACAAGCATAATCAAACTCAATACCTTGGCCAATACGGTTTGGTCCACCACCTAAGATAATAACTTTTTTATTATCAGATATATCAGATTCACAATCGCGAATAATTTCTTCATAACAATAATGCTCATAAGTTGAGTATAGGTATGAGGATTTTGACTCAAATTCAGCAGCACAAGTATCTACACGTTTAAAAGTAGGGTAGATCTCTTTACCAAACCTGAAGTTTCTAATATATCTTTCTGTTCTACCGACAAGCTCAGCAATTTTAGCATCTGAGAAACCAATGTTTTTATAGTATGAAAACTCTTCTTTACTATTTGGTAAACCAGATTTTTTAAGAGTCTCTTCTGCAGCAACGATATTTGCAATTTGCTCGATAAACCAAGGATCTATTTTACAAGCATCATGGATATCTTTTTCGCTTATGCCATATCTAATAGCTTGAGCAACTCTCAAAATACGCATAGGAGATAGCTCTTTTAGTGACTCTAGAATCACAGCTTTATTTTGATAGAAGGACTTCTCCTCATCATAACCTCTGATTTCAACTTGATCTAAGCCTGTTAAACCTGTCTCAAGTGAAACTAAAGCTTTTTGTAAGCTCTCTGAGAATGATCTACCTATTGCCATAGCTTCACCAACAGATTTCATTTGTGAAGATAGGTTTGCTTTAGTTGTAGGGAATTTTTCGAATGTAAAGCGTGGGATCTTTGTAACTATATAGTCAATAGTTGGCTCAAATGATGCAGGTGTAACCTTTGTGATATCATTATCAATCTCATCAAGAGTATAGCCAACTGCTAGTCTAGCAGCTACTTTTGCGATAGGGTAACCAGTAGCTTTTGATGCTAATGCTGATGATCTAGATACTCTAGGGTTCATCTCAATAACGACTAATTTACCATCTTTAGGATTTACCGCAAACTGTACATTTGAACCACCTGTTTCGACACCGATCTCTCTAAGTACAGCAATTGAAGCATCTCGCATTATTTGATACTCTTTGTCAGTTAAAGTCAAAGCTGGTGCTACTGTGATACTATCTCCAGTATGGATTCCCATAGGGTCAATATTCTCTATTGAACATACAATAATTGAGTTATCAGCTTTATCACGGATTACTTCCATTTCGTACTCTTTCCAACCCATGATAGATTCATCAATTAGTACTTCATTAGTTGGAGATAGGCTTAGACCGTTTTTAACGATAGCCTCAAACTCTTGTCTAGTATTAGCGATACCACCACCACTACCACCAAGTGTAAATGATGGTCTAATAATTGCAGGTAAACCAATATCTTCTAGAGCTTTATAAGCTTGCTCCATTGATTGTACAACGACATTTTTTGGTACTGCTAGGCCAATTTTTGCCATTGCTCTGTTAAATCTTTCTCTATTTTCTGCTTTATCAATAGAGTCAGCTTTTGCTCCAAGCATTTCGACATTATATTTTTCTAAGATACCAGCTTTATCTAACTCTAAAGCGCAGTTAAGTGCTGTTTGACCACCAACTGTAGGCAGGATAGCATTAGGCTTTTCTCTAGCTATGATTTTACCAACACTCTCAACAGTGATCGGTTCAATAAAAATTTTATCAGCAGTTGTTGGATCTGTCATGATTGTTGCAGGGTTTGAGTTGACTAGAAATACTGTATAGCCATCCTCTTTTAGCACTTTACATGCTTGAGTTCCTGAGTAGTCAAATTCACAAGCTTGGCCAATAACAATTGGTCCAGCACCTAAAACCAAAATACTTTTTATATCTGTTCTCTTTGGCATCTTCTTAATTCCCTTTTTTACTTTCTGCTATCATTTCGGCAAATTCATTGAATAAATACTTACAGTCGTGAGGCCCAGGAGAGCTCTCTGGGTGATATTGCACCGCAAAAGCAGGTCTATCTGTGAATCTCAGACCCTCAACAGTACCATCAAATAATGAGCTCATATGAATTTGGATATTATCTGGAACTACATCATCACATACTACGAAACCATGGTTTTGGCTTGTTATAAGGACTTTTTTAGTATTTGCATCAAGTACGGGTTGGTTGACACCGCGATGACCTTTATGCATTTTCTTAGTTTTTAGACCTGCTGCTAGAGCTAATAGCTGGTTACCTAGACATATACCAAATATTGGCATTTTATCTTCTAGAAGCTTTTTGATAACCGGCATAGTATAGTCAGAAGTTGCAAACGGATCTCCAGGACCATTTGATAAAAACACGCCATCTGGGTTATGTTTCATAATATCTTCATAAGTACTATCAGCAGGTACTACTGTGACTTTAAATCCAGCATCTACTAGATTTCTTAGAATGTTGTACTTAACACCATAGTCGATAACCACGACATTATATTTATAGCTCTCTTGATGTTTATAAACTCTTTGCCCTAGTGAAAAAGTATGCTCATTCCAGTCATATTCTCTATTTGTTGTGACACTTATTGCTAAATCTCTACCACTTAGGTTTGATTTGTTTTTGATTCTTGATCTGACGTAGTTAGCATCAAGAAACTCACCTGGTTTTACAGATAGTATCGCAACTCTTACAGCACCTTCTTTACGTACCTTACGTACGATTGCACGCGTGTCGACACCACAGATACCAACGATGTTTCTGTTCTTAAGCCATGTATCAATATGCTTTTTTGATCTAAAGTTAGATGGGCTAGTTAGATTCTCTCTAACAATTAGACCCTTAGCAAATACGCCTAGAGATTCATTATCTTCATTATTGATCCCTACATTACCTATATGAGGAAATGTGAATGTGATAATCTGTCCTGCGTATGATGGATCTGTTAGAGTCTCTTGGTAACCTGTCATAGATGTATTGAAACAAATTTCGCCGTCAGTCCAACCACGAACACCTATTGATCTTCCTAGATAGTATGTTCCATCTGGGAAAACCAATATCGCATTAGTCATATCGTTAGCTAATATCATAAAAAACCTTACTGTGATGAGTGAGAATTAAAGAAAAAAAGTGTCTGAAAAATTTTTCTGTCATTACTTTTTACAAAGTTAATAGGCAAATTGAAAGTATTTTAGGCATTCGATCACTATATGTAAAGGGTGTTTTTTTAAGTTTTATTTAAATTATTATTTACTCTAGTTTTAGAGCCGTTTTTATATTAGAATTAACTTTCTCCCTTTAAGTTTTTTAAGCTGCTGAGAAGCTATGTTTTTTAGCAGAATCTTTTATATATAAGGCTTTCAAGCTTTTATTCATATTCATTAAGATTTTAGTTTTTAAAAATGCTAATATTATGAAAATTAATTATCAATGTAATATAAAAGTAAAATGAAAAAAATTATCACAGCAATTACATTATTTGTATTGCTTATTCCTGTTGCATATTCTCAAGGAAAATTAGTTTTTGTATCGTTAGTAACACGACATGGTGATAGAGCTCCTTTTGCAAATATCAAAAATGCTAATTATGATTGGGGAACTTCATTATCTGAGCTTACACCTATAGGTATGAATCAAGAATATAACTTAGGTAAGCAACTTAGAAAGAGATATGTAGACCAGTTCAAACTTTTACCACAAAATTATCAAAATCAAAGTATCTATGTATTATCAAGTTATACAAATAGAACAGTTGAAAGTGCACAGAGCTTACTGATGGGACTTTATCCTCCTGGTACAGGTCCAGTTCTAGGGGATGGTCAAGCAGCTATCAAAGATAGAGTTCAGCTAGTGCCTATAATGACTCTAACAGCAGATTCAAAGCTTCTTCAATTCCCTTATCCTCAATATTTAGCTGTATTGAAAAAATATGTTTATAATTCACCAGCATGGCAGGCAAAGACTAAAGAAGTCGCACCTGATTTTGCAAAATGGCAGCAGGTATTAGGTAATAAAATATCAGGCTTAGATGATATCTTAGTAATAGGTGATGTTTTGATTGTTGCTAAAGCTCATGATAAACCTCTACCAAAAGGTCTATCTAAAGAAGATGCGAATAAAATAATTGCTCTGACAAGTTGGGGTTTAGCAGATCAGTTTAAGTCACAAAAAGTTTCTTATATTATGGGTGGTAAGCTTACTAATAGAATAATTAGCGACCTTGATAAAGCTGCAATGGGCAAATCAAAGTATAAGATGACATATTATTCTGGTCATGATCTAACCTTACTTGAGGTTATGGGAACTTTAGGAGTACCTCTAGAAAAAGCTCCTGGATATGCAAGTAATTTAGCATTTGAGTTATATAAAGATGGTAATGTCTATACAGTTAAGCTTAGATATGATGGTAAGTATGTTAAATTACCAATTATGAATAAAGAAGGTAGCTGTACTTTAGAGGCATTAGAGAAGTATATGCAGGGCATTAATAAGAAGTTTCAAAAATAGAGTCTCAATTTAATCAAGAATTTTTACATCCTTTAGAAGGAGCTGCTTTTTTACAGCCTTATTTTTTCTTATAAAGACTGTTGAATAAATCTTTCAATTTCTATGAATAGGAATATTTTTGCTATTTTTAGTAAAAACTTAGCCT
>NZ_JAWUZH010000004.1:0-85199 GCF_036281795.1 Francisella sp. 19S2-4 | reverse complement strand
TTTAAGGCTAAGTTTTTACTAAAAATAGCAAAAATATTCCTATTCATAGAAATTGAAAGATTTATTCAACAGTCTTTCTAATTCAGCAGTTAAATATAGATTTCTATTCTGAAAGGATAAATATAGATACTGTAAATGCTCTACTTTCTATCATAACGAAAAGTATGCTTGCTGTTATTGTTTTTACAGTAGGTGCAATAGTCACAGCATATAATTCAGCAAGTAGTTCAGGAACACCTAGAATTCTTGCAATACTATTTAGAGATCGAGCTTCTAATAAAGCAACATCAAGTTTTATTGGAGCTTTTATCTATGGTGTGATTGCGACTATTGCAATAAAGTCAGGAGTTTTTGATAACACGGGTGTCTTTTTAATCTTTATTCTAACTATTTTTGTATTTGCATGGGTTATTTTTACATTTATAGTATGGATAGATAGTATAGCTAAATTAGGCCAGGTAAGAACTTTATTAACAAAAACTGAAGATCAAGCTCTAATTACTGTAGAAAAATATATAAAAAATCGATATCAAGGTTGTAATAAATTAATAGAAGATAAAATTCCTAAGAAATATATACCTATTCTTGCAAGTGATTATGGGTTTCTTAATGATATTTCTTTTGAGAGCTTAAATGAATTTTGTAAAAACTTAGATGCAAAAATTTATATAGTAAAATATAAGGGTGAGCATTTAGCAAGTTCAGAAGTAGTAGCTTATATTAAGTGCTCAGAGACTTTAACTAAAGATAAACTAGCTGAATTATCTTCTAATTTTATAATTACGAATGAAAAAAGCTTTAATGAAGATCCAATTTTTGGTATTGAAACTCTTAGTGAAATAGCTGCAAAGGCACTGAGTCCTGCAACAAATGATCCTACTACAGCTATAAATGTTATTGATACGATAAATAGATGTTTAAACTGTCTTTTTGATTCAAATACTGCGAATGAACAACAGGTAATATATGAAAACTTATATACTAAAGATATAACCATAGATAGATTTATTAGAAGTGGTTTTGAATATATAAGAATATATGGTAGTAGTAATTTACTAGTAGCAAAGCGTATACAAAAAAGCTTACTACATATTTGTAAACAAAGTAGTGATGAAAATTCCAAAGTTATAGCTAGTTATATGGAAAATTGTTATAAGCAAGCTAATTCAGAGTTAAAATATACTTTTGAAAAAGTAGAGCTTCAAGAGTTTATAAAAAGCGTAAAGTCTCAGTAAATAAACTATTAGAGCTATAAAAAGATAAGTTATTTTTGTTAAAAAAAATCAATAATGATAATATTAATTATAATTTTTTAAATTTGTATAGAAGAGAACTGTATGTATTTAGCAGGTATAGAAGCAGGTGGCACAAAGTTTTTTACAACAATTGGAGATATTGATGGTAATGTTATAGAGCGCCATCGTACAGATACTACAACTCCTGAGCAAACAATGACGGAAGTTTTGGAAATCTTAAAAGGGTATCAAAGTAAATATGATATACATGCTATTGGTATTGGATGTTTTGGACCAATTGATATTAACCCTAAATCTAAGACTTATGGTCATATTACAAATACACCTAAAGTTGCTTGGCAACAGTTTGATATAGTTAGCGCTATTAAGACAGTTTACTCAGGGCCTATAGGATTTAATACTGACGTAAATGCCGCTGCAATTTGTGAACATATCTGGGGCTGTGGTAAAGACTTAGATAATCTTTTATATTTGACAGTAGGCACTGGTGTTGGTGGCGGCATAATATGTAATAATCAATTAGTTCAAGGAGCAATGCATCCTGAAATTGGCCACTTATTTATACCACAAAATATTAATGACAACTATGAGGGATGCTGTCCTTTTCATGGAAATTGTGTTGAGGGTTTAGCATCAGGTACTGCACTAAATAAGAGATGGCAGGTTAGTTCAGCTGGTAAGCTTTCTGATGATCATATAGCATGGCAGTTTGAAGCAGAATACTTAGCAAAAGCATTAGTAAATTACATATGTGCTTTTTCCCCAGATAAGATAATTTTGGGAGGAGGAGTTATGCATAAAACTATTCTTTTTGATATGATTCGTGAAAATGTGGCGAAATATTTGAATGGATATCTTGATTACCCAGCATTAAAAGATATGTCAAATTTTATTGTTCCTGCATCATTTGGAGATAATACTGGAGTTAAGGGATCATTAGCCTTAGCTTTAGAAACATTTAATAACTTTAAATAATAAATTACTCTTATATTATTATACTTTTGCTGTTAAAATTTTGGTTAAGTTAATTTTTAGCCAAGAAACATTGATAAAAAGAATCCTTTCTAATCAAATATTATCAAAATCACTACAGACAATGGTAGTGCAAGCTTTAGGGCAAGCTTGTGCATTTATTACAGCTATATTATTAGCTAGGCATTTGAGCATTAGTGATTATGGTTACTATATCTTTGGAGTTACGGTTGCTACAATTTTAGCGGTGATTGCTACAATGGGAGCAGGAGGAATATTAGCTAGAACTTGGGGTAAGTCAGATTTTTCAGGATATGAGAGAAATAAAGAGACTTTTTTAGTACATAATTGGTACTTTAAGAGAGGTTTTTTATTTGTAATATTGATGATAGCTATTATTATTTTCTATAACTACTCTGAAAAAAATGATAATTATATAGAAAACTTTGCATTATTATTTGCAGTACCATTTTTCATGGCAAATATATTCCAATCTTTTTTTGTAGCTAAAAGAGTTGTTGTTATTGCTAATCTGATCCAGCTAGGATTAAGATTCATTATGTTATTTTTAACAATAGTATTTATATCATTGTATATAACAAATACAGCGATGCTTGTTGGTTTTATGATGATATTTATGACAATGTATATAACGACTATTTGGCTTGTACAAACATCAAAGTATACATTTGAAAGTTCGAAACCTTTGGGAAGCAATTTATCATTTGCATTGATGCAATGGGGATTATTATTATTATCACAAATTGATATTATAATTCTTAAAGGCTTATCTACATCATCTAATGTGGCTTTATATGGTGTTGCTTTGCAATTAGGAGCTTTAGTTAGCTTTGTTTTAAATGCTGTTAATTCAAATGTTTTGTCTCAAATTGCGGATGACTATAAAAATTGCTCTAGAGAGCAGTTCCAGTTAAAAATAACTTCATATACTCGAATTATATTTATATTGTCTATATTCGCTATAGTTGGTCTTGTAGTGTGTGGTTATCCAATAACTTTACTTTATGGAAATGAGTATGTAGTTTCATATTTTATATTCTGTATCTTGATGGTGGGACAAATTGTAAATGTTCTTTCTGGATGTGTTGCGACAATACTTAATATGGCAGGTTTTGAAAAAACAACATGTTTTGCTTTTTATATAGCTCTAGTATTAAATATTATTTTAGGGGTTATTTTTACTATGAATTGGGGAGTTTATGGGCTTGCTATAGCTTCTAGTTTATCAATGGTATATTGGAATATTCACCTTCTATATAAAGTGGTAACTAAAATTAAGATTAATCCTACAATTTTTATATTTAGATAAGAATTATTCAACTGGATTGCTAGTGTCTTGTGCAGCATTATTTAATTTTTGAGAAATATCATTTACAGCTGAATTAACTGTATCTTTAGCTTTAGCTACATTTTCATTTTTTATATTAGAAATTAAAATTAATCCTCCTACTAAACATAATAAAATAATAAGAGGTATGTTTAATTTTCCAAATATTTTTTTTAAATGTTTTTTCATAATACATACCCATTTATTCTAATATCTTAAAATTAAAATGGAGCTGGTTTAGATTTATTCTGATCACTTCCTTCTTCAAAACCTTCTTTAAAATCTTTAACTTTATTTTTGGTTTCTTTAGTTGTTTCATTTATGGATTTTTCTGCTTGATTTGCTTTATTAGTAATAGAGTTTTTAGCATCATCAGAGCTATTAACGATAGAGTCTGATGTTTGGACAAAATAATGCTTTATATTATCAGAAACTTGACCCATATAAGCTGAGGATTGATAAGCTTTATTTTTTATTACTTCTTTTGCATTATTGGCGTTATTAGCTATATTGTTAAACATTTTAGCAGAACTATCTTTGGTTGTTTTAGCCATTGATTTAACTGAATTTGAAGCTTTTTTATAATACTTGTGCATGGTGCTTCGAGTATCATTAACTGTACTACCTAATTTTTCTCCAGCGCTATAGGATGAATTATCCTGTAATTGTTCTGAAGATATATTATTTTGTGCAGCATTTGCTATTAGTGGTAGCGATATAATAGCTAAAGATATTGCTTTGATATATGTTTTTTTCATTTTGATCTCCTATAAAAAGGTCAATTAATTCATCCCATGAGCTGCTTGTACAGCACTGATAGTATCTTGACCATGTACTTGATTATTAACTTTGTTAAGCTGAGCCTTTGCATCTTCTGCTTGTATATCGTCAGCTATTTGACTTACTTGAGTCTGCTTAGTAGCAGGTGCAGGTAATGAATTACCTGTGTAAATTTTTTGCGTGTATCCATTTGATATAAAAGGAAAACTTATTAGTCCTGTGAATACTATTGCTAGATATTTTTTTTTCATTTTAACCCCACTTACTTTTAATCTCTCCAATATGAAAATTAACATAAAATTCATAAATTTGCTATATTTAAAGATGGTTATATGGGCCAATAGCATAAAGTTTATTTATTGATTATGTTATAATTCTCAAAGTTAAAATTTTAAGTAGATTTCTCTAAATGCTTTCAGATGCTTCTAAAGAAGATAAAAAATCAGCTAGGGCGTGGCTTAAAGAAGCTGCTATACCAGCTAAAAGATGGATTAAGTTAACAGTATTAATAGCTTTTTTAAGTGGTATGTTATTAATTTGGCAGTTATATTTATTAGCACATATCTCATATGATGCATATATACAAAAATTAACGCTAAGACAATTAAGTGGTTATTTTACTGCTATAGTTATAATTGTTATTATCAGAGCAGGATTAAGCTGGACTAGAGAAATAGTTAGCTATAAGGCAGCAGTTATTGTTAAAAAACAAATTAGAGAAGATATTATTGTACATATAAACAAACTTGGTCCAATACAGCTTAGTAAAACTTCAAATGCTAATATAATAAGTAGTGCTATGGAGCAAGTAGAGGGTTTAACAGGATTTTTAACTAAATTTTTACCTCAAATAACTCTTTCAGGACTTATGCCATTAGCTATATTGATATTCATATTTCCCCAAAGTATAGTTTGTGGGATCCTTCTGTTAATATGTGCGCCTTTGATACCTCTTTTTATGATTATTGTAGGCTTAGGTGCAGAGTCTGAAAATCAGAAGCACTTTAAAACTCTTTCTCGAATGAGTATGACTTTTTTAGATACTTTAAAAGGACTTACTACATTAAAGCTTTTTAATAAAAGTAGATCTTATAATCAAAAAATTTATGAGGCATCGGATAATTATAGAGTTAGAACTATGAAAGTTCTAAAAATAGCTTTTTTATCATCAGCAGTTTTAGAATTATTTGCAGCAGCATCAATTGCTTTGGTAGCTATATATCTAGGTATGGGATTTATAAATGCTGGAGCAGATAACAATATATGGTGGGCATTACATAACTTGACTCTTCAAGGAGCATTGTTTGTATTATTATTAGCTCCAGAGTTTTTTATGCCATTGCGAGAGTTAAGCACTCATTATCATGCTAAAGCTGAGGCTGTTGGCGCAGCTTTAGAAATAGCTAAAATATTTGAAATGCAACCTTGTTCAGATAATAGGAATACTATTTTTAATGATAAAGTTGATAGTATTCTTTTGGAGAATTTAACTGTCAAATATGATGATAAAGTAGCTATTGATAATCTTTCACTTAAGATAAATAGCGGCGAGAAGATTGCTGTTGTTGGAGCTAGTGGTGCAGGTAAAACTACTTTGATAAACACTTTACTTAGCTTTATAGAGTATCACGGTAATATTTTGATTAATAGTGATATAGAACTAAATAAAATAGAAGAAAAATCATGGTTAAAAAATATTTCTTGGCTTGGGCAGAACGCTTCTTTATTTAAAGGCTCAATCAAAGATAATTTATTACTGGCAAACTCAAATGCAACAGAAGATGATATTAATAAGGTAGTAAAAGATACAGATTTAGAAGATTTTATAAATTCTCTAAATGATGGACTTTTAACACAGATAGGTGAGCAAAACCTTGGAATATCAGGAGGTCAAGCTCAAAGGCTTGCTTTAGCAAGAGCTTATTTAAAGCCTCATGATATTTTAATTTTAGATGAACCTACAGCCAGTTTAGATAAGACTAGTGAAGAAAAAATTATCAATTCATTAATACAAAACTGGCAAGATAAAACTGTAATTATGTTAACGCATAAATTAAGTTTCTTAGAGTGTGTTGATAAAATAGTGGTTTTAAATGATGGCAAAATATCTGAAGTAGGTACTTTTGATGAATTGATTAGCGATAAAAATAGTGACTTTTATCACTTCTATAAAAATGAGGTGACAGCATGAGAAGTTTAATTCCTTTTATAAAATTATTTAGAAGCCAAACTCAATGGATGCTATTAGGTACTCTATTAGCATGGTCTGCGATACTAATGGGTATTGGACTTATGTCTTTATCAGGTTGGTTTATTTCCTATACTGGATATTTAGCTACAACAACATATGCTATTGCAACATCATTTAACTATTTTTATCCAGCTGCGGGTGTACGTTCTTTCTCTTTAGGAAGGATTGTTAGTAGATATGGCGAGAGGGTTTTAACTCATGAAGCTACTTTTAGAATTTTGACAGATGTTCGAGTTTGGTTTTATGAAAAGTTAGAGCCTTTAGCGCCATCACATTTACATAAATATAAAAGTGGAGATTTACTTACAAGGTTAGTTAATGATATAGCAGCTTTAGATAACTTATATGTGCGCATTTTATCTCCAACAATAGTATTTATACTAGCATCAGTCACTATAGCATTATTATTTTGCTTTTTTAGTTTTGCTTTAGCATTGTTAACTTTAATAGCATTATTATTTATAGGCTTTGTGATACCTTTATTTAGTAGCGTTCTTGCTATGAAGAAGTCATATAATCTTAATAATACTAGTGCAGAATTAAAAACAGATATTACAGAACATGTGAATTCTCTTGCAGAATTAAAAATATTTGATTTAGATGGAAAACACTTCGAAAAAATAAGACAACAAAACTCAAACTTACTTAAGCAAGAAGAAAAAATTAGTATTATAAGTGGGCTTGGTAGTGCGTTAATGACTTTAGCACTTGGTCTAACAATTGTGATGGTGACTATATTTGCTGTTAAATTAACTCAAAATGGAAATATTAATGGTGCTTTTATAGCTTTGATATTTCTTGCTATTATGGCTGCTTTTGAATCTATTATGCCATTACCTTTAGCATATCAATATTTAGGAAAAACAATATCTGCGTCTAAGAGAATTTTAAATATTACTGATGCAAAGCCTGATGTTGAATTTTCAGATACTCAGGTAAATGTTAATCAATTTAATGTTGAATTTAAAAATGTTTGTTTTGGTTATACTTCTGAGCAATCGATATTAAAAGATTTTTCTCTAGAAATTATGGAAAATCAAAGAATAGCTCTTTTTGCGCCTACTGGTAGAGGTAAATCAACTATTATTAGTCTATTGGCAAGATTTTGGGATATCAATAGTGGTGAGATTCTTATTGGAAATAGAAATATCAAAGAATTTAGCGAAGATCAATTACGAAATTTAATGACTATTATAAACCAGTCGCCACATATCTTTAATACAACAATTAGAGAAAACTTATTACTTGCAAAATCTGATGCAACAGATGAGGAGCTTATTAATACCTTAGAAAAAGTTCAATTAAAAACATATCTAGAGTCGCTACCAAGAGGTTTAGATACTTGGACAGGTGAGTTAGGTAAACACCTTTCTGGAGGGCAGCAAAAACGTCTTGCTCTTGCTAGAGCTTTTTTGCAGGATAAGCCTATTTTGATTTTAGATGAGCCAACAGAAGGTCTTGATAAAGAAACTGAAAAATTAGTATTTAAAAATTTACAAGAGCTTATGAATAATAAGACAGTTATTTTTATTACACATAATGCTAAGCTTTTAGATAGCTTTGATAGAGTTATAAAGTTTTAAGCTGTAAAAACTTGTATTTTGGTTAAACGAAATATACAATATTGCAATTTTTTTCGAGATTATCTTTTTTTCAAAATTAGGTTGATTATCATACAGAAATTGTCGCGGGATATCTATACTATTTTTCTTTTTGAAAAAACTTTATGGTTCATGGTTTTTTAGTTTAATAAACTGAACATGAAAAAACTTTGTTTTAATCATAAGGAGATAAAATCGTGAGGAAAATAATAAAGATAGGTGCGTTAAGTCTAACGGTAGCATCGACCTGCTTAGCAGCATCAAATGTCCAAAGTCCATCATCAAATAATAGTAAGCTTAACGATAAGCCGAATGTTGTTATTTTTGTGTGGGATGGTTTACGACCGGATTCTGTATCGCCAAATATAACACCTAATTTATACAGCCTTACGCAAAAAGGTGTTTGGTTTAATGATAATCACTCTAGCTATCCAACATTTACAATGATGAATGCTTCAAGTTTTGCTACAGGTGATTTTGCTGGAAAAACAGGATTTTATGGTAATACTTTATGGCAACCAAAAGCAAAAGGTATTGATTCTGCTGACCATCAAGTTAATTTTAAAGCACCTGTATTTACAGAGGATTACAAAATATTACAAGATTTAAATAGTGTTCCAGAGGAGCCCTTGCTAGAAGTCACAACATTATTTCAACAAGCTCAGAAAAACGGTATGAAAACTGCAGCTGTTGGTAAGTCAGGTGCTGCTTTTATGCAAGATCATGACTCTGGAGGAGTTATTTTTGATGAAAAGCATGTATATCCAGAAACTTTTGCAAAATATCTAAAAGATAAGGGATATATCTTACCTTATGATACAAGATATGCTTATAAAGATTTTAATTTAAAAGGGAATGCAAATCCTACTGGATATGGTAAAGTAGCAACACTAAAAGATGGTGTGACATCGGATCCAGTTGCTGGAATTACTTCACCGTACACTAAAGATAATACATATCTTATGAAAAGTTACTTAAATGAGGTAATGCCATATGCTAAACCACAATTAAGTGTTGTATGGTTACGCAATCCTGATACTACGGAGCATAATTATGGTGTTGGGTCAACAGCATATTATAATGCTCTTAAAAACCAAGATTATTTATTAGGTCTGCTGATTGAGAAACTAAAGAAAGAACACTTATGGAAAAAAACAGATTTGATTGTTGTTTCAGATCATGCTCATAGTAATGTATCGGCTTCATTAAGAGATTTTCCATTAAGAAATATAAATGAAAAGACTAAAACTGTTGGAGCTATCAATGAAATCAATGGATATTCTGTATCTGGTGATTTTAGACCTGCAGATTTATTAACAAGAGCCGGATTTCAAGCATTTGATGGCGAAGGTTGTCAGTATGATCCTGTTTTATCAGGTATTACAAAAGATGGTAAATATGTATATCCAACAAAGTATGATACGACAGGCAAAGTATGTGAAGGAGGTGTAAAAGAGTCTGATACTAATGGTCATAGACATGCGGATCTAGGAATCAAATATACAACTCCATCGTACAAGATTCCTAATAAGCTTCCTAAGAATAGTGTAATCGTAGCAGCGAATGGAGGAAGTACATATTTATATGTTCCTAGTCATAATAAGTCACTAATAGAGAAGCTAGTCAAGTTTTTACAATCAAGACAAGAGTTTGGCGTGATTTTTATTGATGGCAAGCGTTATGGTGATATTCCTGGAACTTTCCCTTTAAGCTTAGTTCATTTAGAGAATAAATCAAAAAGAAATCCTGATATTATCGTAGGCAGTAACTTCAATTCTTTTGCTAGAGTTAAAGGCTACGTAGGAACAGAATTTAATAGTGACGGTAGTGATAGAGGTATGCATGGATCATTTAGTCCTATAGATGTACATAATACTTTGGTTGCATATGGACCAAGTTTTAAATCAAAATTTACAGATGAGATGCCAACAGGCAATGTTGATTTAGCGCCTACTATAGCACATATTTTGGGGTTATCTTTGCCTCATACTGATGGTAGAGTCTTATATGAAGCGTTAAAAGGGCAAAAAGTTAACTATACTATTAAACTTTATCAACTAAGCACTAAAACAGTTAATAATTTAAAAATACAAAGTGCAGAAAATCCAGATGGTAAAGTTATAGTTCCTGATGAGTCTAAATATAAGGCCGAGATATCCATTAAGGAGCTAAATACAGGTAAGAAAGTATATAATTATTTTGATCAAGCTAAAACAACTAGATTTGAGTAGTTTTGAAAAAGTCAATAGCTTTATTTAAAACAATTTTATTTTTGATAAAGCTATATTTTTAGGTTGATTTTATTGTTATATTAAGCAAGAAAAAAGGTAAATAAACAAATATTAAGGGATAGTCGTGGGGAAAGAAGAAAAATCTGAAGAAGCCAGTTTTAAATCAAAAATTAAGAAAAAGTCAGTTCAACAATATTTAGATGAAGAACCAGTATGGCCGGATGGAACCAAAGTTAATCTTATTCCTCTTTCTAGCATGCAGTGGTTTATTTGGCTACTAGCTACAGCAGGTAAATTCTTTGAAGGAATGATTGTCTTTATGACAGGTATTGCTTTACATCTAATCGCTTATGATTTTCAACTTAGTAATATGCAAAAAGGTATGATAGGTTCAGCAACTTTAGTTGGGATACTTATTGGAGCATCTTTACTGGGAAGTTTATCTGATAAATATGGTAGAAAAAATATGTTCATTATCGAAATGATAATATTTTTAATATGTATTATAGGTGTTTGTTTATCTAGTAGTTTTGTAGTCTTATTTATAATGCTACTGATAGCTGGTATTGCTTTAGGATGTGATTATCCAACAGCTCATTTAATGATCTCAGAAACTATTCCGAGTAGAAACAGGGGGAAACTAGTTTTAGGAGCCTTTGCATTTCAGGCTGTTGGAGCTCTTGTGGGTACACTTATAGGCTGGCTTGTTTTAGTTCAAATGCCATCAGTCAATGCATGGAAAATTATGTATTCGATTGCTATTATCCCTGCAATTTTTGTAGTTATTGGTAGATTCTTTATCCCTAAAAGCCCGCATTTTTTAGTTACTAAGGGCGAGTATAAAAAAGCTGAAAGAGCATTAACTTTTTTATTAAATAGACGACCAAGATATCCTAAAGTTATTAGAATTAAGAAAAAAGACCCTAATGCTGTTACAGAGATAGAAAGAGGAGGTTCATATAAATCATTATTTACAAAATATAGGAAACAAACAATTTTTGCATCATTACCATGGTTTATCCAGGATTTAGGGACTTATGGAATAGGTGTGTTTTTACCATTAATATTAACAGTGACAATAGGCTCAAAAGTAGATGTTAAAACTGTAAATGATGTTATTAACAATGAGATACTTGCTACAAAAGGTTCGGCATTTATTGATGTATTTTTCTTCTTAGGAATTGTATTTGCGATATTTTTATCTGATTACCTAGGTAGAGTTAAATTGCAAATATTTGGCTTTATAGGTTGTGCAGTAGGTTTAGCTATTGCAATGGCGGGTCATATGACAGATAACAATATTATTCTTATATTTTTAGGATTTATTATTTTTCAATTTATGACAAACATAGGACCAAATGCTCAGACATATGTAATAGCAGGAGAGGTTTTTCCTACACATGCTAGAGGAAAAGGGGCTGGTTTTGCAGCATCTTTTGCAAAAGTTGGTGCTATTATAGCAGCATTTTTGTTTCCTATATTAATATCTGTCATAGGAGTTGATATGCTGTTAGTTATATTGATAATTACTTCTATTTTAGGTGCTGTAGTTACTAAAAAGTTTGGTATTGAGACAAAGGGTGTTAATTTAGAAACTATTTAAGTAGATTTCAGTGTTAGTAATTTAATTCTTTTCTTAGCCTATCTATATCTAGTTGGCCCTGCCATTTAGATATAATTATTGTACCTATTGAGTTACCAATCATATTTGTAATTGCTCGACCTTCAGACATAAATCTATCTATACCTAAGATAATTACAATTCCAGCTACAGGTATAACACCTAAAGCACTAAGAGTACTTGCCAATATTATAAATCCACTACCTGTGACTCCTGCAGCACCTTTTGAACTAATTACCATAATTAATAACATAAATATTTGCTGGTTTAATGTAAGTTCAGTGCCAAGTGCTTGAGCAATAAAAATTGCAGCTAATGATAAATAAATAGCAGTACCGTCAAGATTGAATGAGTAACCAGTAGGTATTACAAGTCCAACTACTGACTTATTACAACCTAAGTTTTCAAGTTTTTCCATAAGGTTTGGTAGAACAGTCTCAGAAGAAGAGGTTCCTAAGACAATAAAAATTTCTGTTTTAATGTATGCTAGTAGCTTAAAAATATTAATACCACAATATAATCTGAGTATAGTTCCTAAAAAAACGATTAAGAATATAAAGCAAGTAACATAAAAACATAGTAATAACCCTAATAAGCTTAATAATGTATCAGTTCCATATGTTCCTACTGTATAACCAATAGCCGCGCAGGCTGCAATAGGAGAATAGTGCATAATAACATGAATAATTTTAAAAAAGACTTTTGAAAGATTTTGTATGCCAATAAGTATAGGTTGTCCTTGATCTCCATATAAAACAAGACCTATCGCAAATAGTATTGAAACAAAAAGAACTTGTAAAATATCTCCATCTGTAAATGCACCAACAAAAGTATGTGGAATAATATTCATAAAAAAGCTTTGAACATTCTCAATATGCTCAACATTTCCCATATATGATTTTGCAGCATTAGCATCTAAAGAATTTGGATCAATGTTTAGTCCTAAGCCTGGATGAAGAATATTTGCTGTAAGCATACCAATAATTAGAGCAACTATAGTCATAAAGAAAAAGTAAATTAAAGCAATTCCACCTATTTTCCCTACAGTTTTTAGATCTCTCATTGCTGCAATACCAGAAACCAAAGTTAAAAATATTATAGGAGCTATCATCAGTTTAATTAGTTTAACAAAAACATCGGCAAAGGGTTTAAGAGCAATAGCTATATTGGGGCTGAAAATACCAAGTAAAATTCCTATAACTATTCCTAATAAAACTTGCGCATAGAGATGACGAAAAATCTTCATTTTTAAAATTAATAAGCTTAGTCTAGTTAAGACTATATATGATTTATTGATACTATGTAAATTAAAAATAGCAAAGGATGTATAATTTTAAAAAATATAGAGTTAAGCTAAAACAAAACTATCTGGTAATAGATTTTCTATATTTGTTTCTCTAATATCAGACTGATCTAAATTCGATAGAATAATAGGACAATCTTTATCCATTAATTCAGCTATAACTTGACGACAAACCCCACAAGGCGTTGAAGCTCTTGGAGTATCTGTTACAACAGCAATCATAATTATATCATCTTTAGTATAACCTTGGCTATATGCACTAAATAATGCTGAACGTTCAGCACAGTTTGATGGCCCATATGCACAATTTTCAATATTTGCTCCTAAAATTACTTTATCATTTTTTAGAAGTAGAGCAGAACCAACTTTGAAATTAGAGTATGGTGCATAGGCATTATGAAATGCTTCTATTGCTTTTGAGATAAGCTTAAGTTTACTTTCTTGATTAATCATTGGTCTATCTTTTATCAAAAAGGAAATTTAGTTTACACTATTTTTGCTTAATATTACAAGCATGTTAAGTTTCTTTGAATATTGATTTATAATATTGAGTATTTTCTTATAGAAGTACTTAGAACTATAGATGACAAAAATTCAATATGCTAATTTTGCAACAATAGAAAATTTTTTACTATGTGAAACTCCTAATCAATGGATTAAAAGTGCCTTAGATAATATAGAATTAATGCTTATAGATCATGCTCATTGTGAAATGAAAGCCGCATCTTCAGCAATGACATATATCTATAGACATCCTGATAAGCATGACTTAGTTACAAGAATGTCTAAAATAGCTCGAGAAGAGCTTGTTCATTTTGAGCAAGTTATGCGAATCTTAAAAAAGCGTAGTATTGAGTATAAAACTATTTCAGCATCAAGATATGCTAGTCAGCTCATAAAAGCTGCTCGTACAGATAAGGAAGGTCGATTTATAGATGCCTTAATAATAGGAGCATATATAGAGGCTAGATCATGTGAGAGATTTGCAAAGATAGCACCATTTTTAGATAGTGAGTTACAAAAGTTTTATAATGGTCTACTAGAGTCTGAAAGAAGACATTTCACTATATATTTAAGCTTTGCTGAGAAGTATTCATCAAAAGACATAGGTAAAGATATAAAAAGAATAGGAGAGATTGAAAAAGAGCTTATATTATCACCAGATAGTGAGTTTCGCTTTCATAGCGGGATTTAGAATATATCTTTAAAAGGAATTTCTCGCCAACCTTTATTATCTTCTAAATTTAGATATAAATCTTTTGTCTTAGTATCATAGATTATTTGATAAATTGTATAGAGATTTTTTGCACCACCATTTTTTACTTTTTTATCCATTATCTTTTCAGCTGTAGGAATATCTATAGTTTGATAGCTGTTTATGAGGTTTTCAAGATTCTCCCTTCTTGTTACGCTTAAATCCATACTCTTTGCATTTGGTTTAGGTATTAAGTTTTCCCATTCGGGACTTAGAAAATTATTTGTTACAACAAAGTTTGAACCTGGTTGTATATTATCTTTTTTATGGCCTTTTGTTGAAGAATATTCATAGGAAAGAACATTATGGTTATCTCCGGCATTAATTATTAAAGAGAAATCTGACTGAGTTGCTTTTAACTTATCATCTAGCTGACTTAAGTCTTTAGAGGTTCTTAGTGCATTGAGTGTTTGTATAAGCATAGTTTCTCTATTTGAGTTTATTGTAGAACCACCTGAGAAAAAACCATTATTTAACTCAATAAATAAGCCATTTTTATTAATACAAGAAGGACAATATAGTTGGCCAGGCATGGCTATGATAGCTACCGGATAACCTTTATTAAAGTTAAAAGTTGTAATACTTAAAAGTTTACTGATTTTATCAAAAGGTTTATTGTAATAGTCGTAGTTTCTAAGAATTATTCTGCTATCTGAATAGCTATTTTCTTTGGAAATAGAAGCAAATGCACAACCACTTTTTAATTTGGGTTTACTTGTCTTCATAGCAACAAGGGTTTCCATGCCATTGAGTATTATTTCGTCATTTAGACTTATTCTAGCTCCTTTAGCAGCACCTTTAAGTATAGATTTATAGTTATTTGGGAATCTATCATATAGTTGATTTGCTTGCTTGACTAAATCATTATAGGATAATCCCTTTTGTTTTATGTAGTAATCTTCAATAATTTTTAGAGATTCTAACATCTGAGGGCGCATTAGTTCACCATATTCTTTTCCCATTTCATAGTAAGAGCCTTTTAATATATTAATAGGTATTCCATTAACTATTTTTTGTCCTGCTATTGCAGAGAAAGGTAAGAGTAAAAAAAGTATTAAGAGTCTTTGAATAAATTTCATAGTTTACTTATTTGTTTTAAACAATAGGAAGCTTCCATTTATATACTATAGACATTATTCTTGTCGTTAAGCCTATACCTATTATTATTGTTGCACTTATATATAAGTTTATATTTAAATATATAAAAATGATATTCATTCCTCCAACTATTGCTGCTACAGAGGCATACAATTCAGATGTAAATGCTACAGGGATATCATTACAGATCATATCTCGCATAATACCCCCAGCTACACCATTAAGAATTGCAATAACAATTCCTACGATAAATACGCTAAGAAAGTTCATTTCAAAGACACTTGTGCATATATGATAAGCTATACTACTACCAATATATGCAAAAGCAATAAGACCTATAGAATCAAGTATCAAAAATATTTTATAAAATTTATTTATATATTTTTGCGTAAATATAGCTATAATTGAAAAAAATAGACAGATAACTATATAGTGAGGATGTAAGATAATAGTTACTGGTAAATTGCCTAATAAGACATCTCTTACTACACCACCACCTAAAGCTGTTGTTAATGAGATCGCAACTACACCAAAAGCATCCATATTTCTTCTAGAAGAAGATATAACACCTGTCATACTCTCAGCTATTATTCCTAAAAGAAACATTATTGTAAAAATTAGTGGTCCTGTGATGCCAACATGATACATTGCTATCTCCAATAGCTTAATGATGGCTATATTTTAGAGATTATTTTTAGAAATTAAATCATTTTTATAACTAATTTTGCACAAATATTTGAAGTACTTTTTTCTTTTAATGTATCAAATCCATCTAGCGAATAGCTAGCTTGTTTTTCAGTTTCAATATATACAATAGAGCCTTTAGGAATAAGCTTATTTTCAGTTATTGATTTTAATGCTTTAGGGACTATATTTTTATTAAATGGCGGATCTAGAAATATAATTATTTGAGAATCTTGTATGCTCAAACTTGCAAGAGCTTTTAAGCTATCTGTTTTATATATTTCAAAATCTTTTATATCAAGCGTCTTTAGATTATCTTTTATTTGCTGTAGTGCTTTAAAATTAAGTTCATAAAAGATAGTTTTAGTGGCACCTCTTGATAAGCTTTCAATACCTAAGCTACCGCTGCCAGCAAAAGCATCTATACAAGTGCTACCATGTATATAGGGAGCAAGCCAATTAAAGATAGTTTCTTTGAGTTGATCTGAAGTAGGGCGTAAGCCATTTATATTTGGGAACTTTAATCTACGATTTTTATATTTTCCGGAGATTACACGAATAGAGTTCGTTTTCACTACTAGACATCTCCAACCATTACAGTTATAAATTTATTTTGCTGAACTTGTGAAAATGAGTCATGGATTTGTTTAGCCGTTACATTATTAATGTTTCTAACATATGTGTCAAAGAAATCTAAAGGAAGGTCTTTATTTGCAATTGATGATAGCATATTTAATTTTGAGCTATTTTTTACTGAGCTAAGTAAATGTGTGCCTTCTATATGTTTTTTAGAGTTCTCTAGGGTTTTATTATCAACAATATTTTTAATAAATTCATTATAAACATCATTTATAGTTTCTAAGGCAAGTGTTGGGTTACTTGTTTGTGCTGAGATTACAAAGCTACCATAGTCTGGGTTAAGATTTGCATTGCTACTAATATTATAGACAAGACCTAATTCTTCACGAACTTTATTAAATAAAAGTGAATTTAGACCACCACCACCTAATATTTCATTACCTAGTTTTAAAGGAAAGTATAGAGGGTCCTCTATACTCAATAGTAATTGATGGCCCATTAAAATTGATGTTTGTTTACTATTAAATGATTTTTTAATAATTTTTGTATCATTAGTTTGTTGGCAAAAGGTTAAAGTATTTTTATCACCTTTAGGTAGTGAGTTTATAATTTGATGAGAAATATTCTCAGCCTGAGTTAAATCAACTGCTCCAACAATACATATATTTGCATTATTTGCACAAATATATTTATTAAAAAAGCTTTTTATATCCTCAATATTTATATCTTTGACACTACTTTCATAGCCAATAACAGGATGACTATAAGGATTAGATAAAAAAATATTTTTAGAAAATTCTAATGATGCCAAATAGTTAGATTGTTGATTTAGATAATTAATATGAGTTAAGGTTTGGATTTTCTCTCTATCTAATATATTTGGATCAAAATCTGGAGTTGTAAAAATCTCATGAAGAATATTAATTGTTTTATCTATAATAGTTCTATCATTTAATAAGCGAATTTTGATATTAAAAAACTCTTTAGTTGTTTCTGCATGTATTGATATACCAATATCAGTTATCTTATTAATAAGCACCTCTTCACTAGAAGACTGTGTTTTTGTGGCAAACATACTTACAGCAAGATCAGCTAGACCATTTAATTTATCATCAAATGCTGAGCCAGCCCTAAAATTTATTTGTATGTCTAACATAGGTAGACTTTGAGATTCTTGAAAGTATACAGGTGTTTTTTCTATATTAATTTTATGGATCATGTTTTAATCCCTTAGTAAATGTAGAGAAGTGAGGTTTTCTTTATTAAAATATCTATCAAGTACTCGGTTTACATCCTTAGTAGTAACATCATAAAGTTTTTCTAAATATTTATAATAATCAACATCAAGATTTATGCTTGCTAATGAACCAATAAGATTAGCTTGAGTTTCTAATGAATCCATTGAAAATACTTTATCAGCTTTAATAGTTACTTTAGCTCTATTTAGCTGTTCTTGAGATATGCCATTAGCTTTTAAGTTACTTATAGTTTTCTCTATCTTTTCTTGGATCTTATCAAGATTTTGATCATGATTTGCTATGGCAGTTATGATAAATATATCTTCACCTTTTGTAAAAGGAGAGTATTCGCTATCGATATGGCAGCATAGATTTTCTTCACGTACTAATTTCTGTTGTAATATAGAGGCATCGGCACTGCCAAGAATATTATTTAAAATCATAAGAGCAAAAGGATCGTTATCTTTATAATCTGTTGTTAGTGATGGTACTATATAGCCCAATATTGATGCATCAGTATCATTGGGAGATTTTTTAATCTGAGAATATCTGTAGCCAATATTTATTAAACTAGGCTCTTTATTCTGATTTTTCAAATTTGATTTGGGAATATGATTAAAATAGTCTTTTATCATATCAATAGCAGATTTCTCATTAATATCTCCAACTAAAACAATACTAGAATTATTTGGAGCATAGTTTTGTTTATACCAATCTTTAAGGTTATTAAGAGTATAGTTTTCTATATCTTCTCGCCAACCAATAATTGGAGTATGTCGGGAATTATTCTGATAAGCAAGTTTCATAAATTGTTCAAAAGCATAGCTAAAAGCTTTGTCATCAACACGTAAGTTTCTCTCTTCTAAGACAACTTTTCTTTCTGGAATAAATTCATTCTCATCAAATAATAAATTTGCCATGCGAGATGACTCAATGGATAGGCTTAGCTCTAGATTTTTTTTATGCCAAAATTGGTAGTAAGCAGTATAGTCAAAGCTTGTAAAAGCATTTTGAATTCCACCATTATTTTCAACAATACTATTTAAGTCATCTTTTGAATATTTATCAGTGCCTTTAAACATCATATGTTCTAACATATGTGAGATACCTGTAAGTTTCTGCGGCTCATATGTTGAGCCAACTTTATACCATATTTGTGACAAAACAACAGGAGCTCGAGTATCTTTTTTGATATATATATTTAGATTATTATCCAGTGAATATTTTGATATGTTCATATTTGCTTAATTATGTTTCTTTAGATTTTATAAATAGATAGATTAGTAATATTAAAGCTACTGCGGTAGGGCCTGCAGCTCCAAATATTGGAGGTATATGAAGTATTAAAGCAATAGGGCCAAAAATTTGGTTGATAATAAAGAATGCAAACCCAAAAAAAGCACCAAGGATTAGTTTAAGTATTAATGTTGAGGACCTTGTTGAGCCAATACTTAAAGGTACAGATAGTAAAATTAGCACCATTAGTGACACAGGTTGAAAGATTTCTTGCCAAAATTTTAAAGCTATTCCAGTATCATTTGTTTGAGATCGCGAAAACATGTATTTACTCAATTGAGTAAAATTCAAATAATTGTCATCATTAATGGTAATTACTTGGGCTATTGATATAGGTATAGGGTTTGACCAATTTGTTTTATTAATACCTTCTTCTACATTAATATGCTTTTGTTCTTCTTTAGTTGGAAATGTAACAGTACTTATATTATAGACATTAGCAACACTATCATTAGAATATATTGCTGTTTCGGCATAACGGATCTGAGTGATTTTATTATCTTGGATCATAAATTTTCTAATACCATGAGCTTTTTTTTCCTGAGGTTCAATATTAGAAATATTCATTAAACCATCTTTAGTCTTAAACCATAGGTCGTGAGTATTATATGCAACAGCATTAGTGTCTGATATCTTCTGGAGTATGGGTGCTACATATCCACCAAATATCATTGTAACTATCGAACCTATTATTCCTACTAAGATAACTCCTCGCGCTATTTGAAATGTTGAGCGTCCAGATGCTCTAAGAATAATTATCTCAGAATTATTAGCAAGTAAGCTAAGCCCCATAAGAGCACCAACCATAGCACAAGCTGGGAGTAAGGTATAGAGTATTCCTGGTAGTTGGTAGAATGTGTTAATTATTAAATCCCAGCTAGTAGCATCCCCATTATTATTACTTACTTGAGCAAGATAGGTAAATATGTAAAAAAGGATACAAAATATTATTGTAACTACTAAAAAGCTACTAAATACAGTTTTAAAAATATAACGATCTATACGATTCAATAACATTACTTATCCTTTTCTAGAAGATCCATTTTGTTTTCTAATAGCTCTAATAGCAAATATTACAAATATTATATGTGGGAGCCATACTCCTATCCATACAGGTATAGAGCCATTGCCCATACAAGTATTTATAAACATGTTGGTACATAAATATATGGCTAATACTATAACAGCTGGCAATAATTTTGCATATTTATTTTGTCGAGGTCTTAAGCGGCAAAGAGCAAGAGCAATTAAAGATGCTACTAATACAGCTATAGAGTTATTTATACGTGAAAAAAACTCACCTTTACATGCTGTTGCAAGTTCTGAGTTTTTATTAAAAAAGTTTTCTATTAAAGCGTGCATGTAATATCTATCTACTCTTCCATGATTAAAATCTCTAATAGTATTATCATAGATTGAATAAATAGCTTTATCGGCCTTACCATAACTTGATTCAAAATTTTTAGGATTTCTTGTATAGATATTTACATTCTTAAAATTCACATAAGCAGCATCTTTATTTGAGTCAATCTCGGCACTAGGAGCAGTTATTACTTTATATCCATCTTCCATTGGTTCTTTTTGGTATAGAAATACGTTATATAAATTACTTCCAGATTTATTTTTTATATATAAAACTCTTCCATCAGGAATTTTTATAATCTTATCATCAGTGACAGATGATAAAAGTGCTTGTGCTGATAAGGATGATTCGTATATATCTAATGTTTGTTTTGATAGAGGGTTTAGATACATTGTTGTTATTAGAGTTATTATAGTTAAAACTATAGCGGGTTTAAGAGTGTTTTTAACTATTTCCATCCATGTAACACCACCGGCAAGGGTTACAAACATTTCATTGTTAGAGAAATATTTACCAAAGCAAACAATAATTGCTAGAAACATTGCTATTGGAACTATTAAACTTACATTTTGTGGGAGTGTTAAAATGACAAATTTTATGATTGAATCTATACCAAGTCCTTTGGAGTATGCCTCATTAAAAAGCCTAATAAGAAGGTTGGCAGATACTATTGATATTATAAATAGAGTTATAGATGTAAATGTGTTGACTATATCTCTATTGTAGTATTTTTCTAGAATCAATGTTTGGCTCTATATTAAATAAAAAATTAAACTAACAGTAATTTTATATTTTTTATAAACAAAAGTCAGTAGTTAACGATTAGCTGCACTAAATTTTAATGTTTTAGTTATGGTTTTTTGTTATTATGTTTTTAAAATATTTTTTTAAAATAAAAATGGAGCGTAAATGAAACTGGTAGTAAATAGTAAGGCAACAACGTCTGCTGAAGTATTAATAGTAGCGCAAGAAAATTTACAAAAACTTATTAGTGAAACAAAGTGTCCAAATTCTAAATCTTTATTAGATAAGAAAGTTTTTAAAGCAACATCTGGAGATGTTTTACCTTTATTACATACTGATAAAACGGTTATTCTTTTAGGTCTTGGATTAAGACAGGATTTCTTGTTTTCTGAATATGATAAAGTGATTGCAAAAGCTGCAGAGTTGTTGAAAAAACTAGATATAAAAGAAGTCTCAGTAAATATTGATTATGCATTTGCAAGCAGCAATGTTAAGCAATTTGCTTTAGACACAGTAAGAGCACTTATATCAGAAACTTATGTTTTTGATCAGTTAAAATCAAAAAAAGAAAACTATTCTTTAGAACATATTGAATTAGTTTACTCTGGCGATCAAGACATTGAAGAAGCAGCTAAGATTGGTTCAGTTATTGCTTGTGGTCAAAACTATGCAAAAGATTTACAAAATTTACCAGCAAATATATGTAATACAGACTATATGCTAAATGAAGCTCGAGAACTTACATCTAAATATGAAACATTTAGTTTAGATTATTTAGATCAAGATGCTATGGCTGAGTTAGGTATGGGTTGTGCTCTAGCTGTAGGCAGAGGATCTGACATGTCTAACTATACTGTTTGTATGGAATATAATGGCGGAGAAGAAGGCGAAGCTCCAATAGTTTTAGTAGGTAAGGGTTTGGTCTTTGATAATGGTGGTATCTGTGTTAAGCCAGCAGCTGGTATGGATACTATGAAAATGGATATGGGTGGCGCAGCGGCAGTAATGGGTATTATGAAAGCTTTAGCGATGCTTAATTTACCAATTAATGTAGTTGGTGTAATGGGTCTTGCTGAAAATGCTATTGATGCTAGATCATATAGACCAGGTGATGTACTTAAGAGTATGAAAGGTATAACTGTTGAAGTAAGTAATACTGATGCAGAAGGTAGATTAGTATTATGTGATACTCTTACTTATGTTGGTAAATATAAACCAAAAGTTGTTATAAATATGGCTACTCTTACTGGAGCTATGATAATTGCATTGGGAGACGCTTTTTCTGGATTAATGTCAAATAGTGATAAATTAGCAAGCAGTTTACAACAAGCGGCTAATGCATCTAGTGACCTTATTTGGAGATTGCCATTACATAAACCATATCTTAAAAAATTAGATAGTAAGGTGGCTGATATAGATAACTCTAATCGTGATAGATCAGCAGGTTCAATATGTGCAGGATTATTTTTATCAAAATTTACAGAAGATTATGAGTGGGCCCATCTTGATATTGCAGGCTCAGCAATGGGGGATTTCTCTAGTTGTAAAGCCAGTGGTAGACCAGTTCCATTATTAGTTCATTACTTATTATCTCAAGCGAAGTAAAATTCGATTCTTTATTATTTTATTTTATAAATTTACTTATTTTTCTAGTATATTTTTTCTTATGTGATAAAATACCACTGTAATTAAATATCACACTCTAGATTTTAATTACGGAGATCAATAATGTTAAGAATTACTCAAGAAGCAATCACTTTTGATGATGTATTGCTTTCACCTAGATATTCAAATGTGCTACCTCATCAGGTTGATTTGAAAACAAATATAACTGGAGATATTCAGTTGAATATTCCTCTAGTATCAGCAGCGATGGATACAGTGACTGAATCTCGCCTTGCGATTTCTATAGCTCAAGAAGGTGGCATAGGTATTATTCATAAGAATATGTCTATAGAAGCTCAAGCTCAAGAAGTTAAAAAGGTAAAAAGATTCGAAAATGGCATGGTAATAGATCCTATTACAGTTAAGCCAGAAAGCTCAATTAAAGAAATAATGCAACTGGCGAAAGAGCATAACTTCTCTGGATTTCCTGTTGTAGATCAGGAAAATCATATAGTAGGTATTGTTACAAGACGTGACTTTAGATTTGCTAAAGATTTAGATGAGCCAGTTAGCTCTATAATGACTACAAAAGAAAAGCTTGTTACAGTTTCTGAAGATGCTTCTCAAGGATCGATCAAAAAAAGCTTACATGAGCATAAAATTGAAAAACTTTTAGTTGTAGGTAATGAAGGTGAGCTTATTGGCCTAATTACAACAAAGGATATTGAAAGATCGCAAAATAAACCAAATGCTTGTAAAGACTCTCTTGGTCGTCTAAGAGTAGGGGCTGCGGTAGGGACAGCAGAGAATACTAAAGAACGTGTTGCAGCTTTAGCAGCTGAAGGCGTTGATATCATAGTTGTAGATACTGCGCATGGCCATTCACAAGGTGTACTTGATATGGTTAAATGGGTAAAAGATACTTATCCTAAGATTCAAGTTATCGGTGGGAATATTGCTACTGCTGAAGCAGCTAAAGATTTAGTCAAGGCTGGAGCTGATGCTGTTAAAGTAGGTATAGGTCCTGGCTCTATATGTACTACAAGAATTGTTGCTGGTGTTGGTGTACCTCAGATCTCAGCAATATCTAATGTTGCAGAAGCTTTAGAAGGTACTGGAGTTCCTGTTATCGCTGATGGAGGGATTAGATTCTCTGGAGATATAGCAAAAGCTATTGCTGCGGGAGCATCTGTAGTTATGATTGGTGGACTTTTCGCTGGTACAGAAGAATCTCCAGGTGAAGTTGAGCTTTTCCAAGGTCGTTCATATAAATCATATCGTGGTATGGGATCTCTTGGTGCTATGGAGCAAGGGTCTTCTGATAGATATTTCCAAAGTAATACAGAATCTAAGAAATTTGTGCCAGAAGGAGTAGAGGGAAGAGTTCCTTACAAAGGTTTACTTTCGGCAGTTATTCATCAGTTAATTGGTGGGTTAAAGTCTAGCATGGGCTATACTGGATCAAAAGATATCCAAACAATGCGTACACAGCCAACATTTGTACAGATCACAGGTGCTGGATTTAATGAGTCTCATGTCCATAATGTAACCATTACAAAAGAGCCACCAAACTATCAATCTTAATCTTTTTTTTCTCAGGCTTATATTATTTTAGCCAAATTATAATTATCTAGTTGAATCAATATTTAATTTTTATTCATGTGTTAAATAATAATTTTAATATTATTTTCTAACAGTGTTTTAACTTTGTTTTTCGCAGTCTTTGTTAATGACAGCTCTAATATAAGATTATTTATAATTTCTTTGATTAATCTAACAAAAAAGACCTATAACTAATGAATTAGATACAGTAAAATAATTAATAATATATGATATAAAAAAATAATTTCTATGAAAAATGAAAAACCTAATTTTGAAGATGTCACACAAGCTTTAAATGTAATGCAAGCTTTAAGTTCAGCCTCTGAAGCTCATGGTTTATTGTGTGCATTATTTAGCTTTGGTGCAGAGGTTAAATTTACTGCATGGTCTGATTCATTGATGACAAAAACCATCGAAGAAGGTGACTTGGTTGCAACTTCAGCTTTGCAAACTATGAAAAAATTATATGACTATACTAAGTCTCAGTTTGATGAAAAGGGTTTGAGCTTCGATTTGTTCATCCCAGAAGATGATGAGCCATTAAGTTATAGAGCAGAAGCTCTTACATACTGGATAAAAGGTTTTTTATCAGGTGTTGGTTTGTTTGGTTTAGATTTTGAAAACTCAAAAGATAAAGAGGTTAAAGAAGCTATTCATGATTTGATGCAGATCTCGTACATGGACTATGATTCTTTAGGTCAAGATGAAAGTTGTGAAGATGATTTTATGGAATTGCTTGAATATACTAAAGTTGCAGTTCTACTTATAGATAGTGAAAAGCTTTGAGATCTGAAATGAATACTAAATATGATGTTGCAATTGTTGGGGGTGGAATTGTTGGTTTACTTACATCTCTTGCTCTTGCTAAAACTGGTTGTAGAATTATTCATATTGAAAGAGATCAATTACAGGTTAAAGATGATAATAGGAGTATAGCTATATCTTATTCATCTATAGCTTTTCTAAATACTCTTGATTTATGGGATAAGGTTGCTTCTAAAACTCAAGCAATTAAAAGAGTACACATCTCTGATAAAGGAAGATATGGTAGGGCGGAGATTTTTGCAAAAGATGAAAACTTACCATTTTTAGGAGCTATTGCACCGATGCAAGAGCTTTTAAGTATTGCACTTCAAAGTGTAGCTAGTAACTCTAATATTGTGAAAGCTTTTGAAACTAACGTTACAAGCTTGCAAAAAACACAAGATAAATATTCATTAGTTGTCGAATCTCAGGGTTGCGAGAAAAATATCGAAGCAAACTTAATAATTGCTTGTGATGGTGCTAACTCAAGTATGCGAAAAATGCTAAATGTAAGTGCTCAAACTACTGATTATAAACAAGATGCAATCGTCTTTGATATTCAAACTGATCTAGATAATCAAAATACAGCATATGAGAGGTTTATGACTGATGGTGTACTTGCAATGCTTCCTAAGTCAAAAACTACAATGGGTTGTGTTTGGACTGTTGATAGAGATAACTCAAAAGAAAAACTAAATTTAGACAAAAATGAATTTCAAGAGATGATTCAAGATAGATTTGGTTATAGGTTAGGTCAGATCAAAGTTGCTACGAAGCCTGCAGTTTTTCCATTATATCTTGTTCAATCTAACGATGTATATAAAGATAATATATTGTTCTTTGGTAATGCTTTACATTTTTTACATCCTGTATCTGGTCAAGGTATGAACTTAAGTATTCGAGATATTGGTTTTCTATATGATTTAGTTAAAGATAGTGATTTTTCACAAAACTCTATAGCTAATGTATTAGTTGAATTTGAAAAAGTTAGAAAACCAGATCATGATAGAACGATAAAAGTAACACATGGTTTTGTTAAGTGGTTTGTATCAAATGATCTTAAGTTTGTAGCAAGTAGAAATGTTGGATTACATTTATTACAAAGAAGCAAACTAGCCAAAAAAGCTTTATCACGAGTAATGATGGGTAAACTTACAAAAGGTTCAACCTTAATGAGAAAGGTGGTTGAAGATGAGCATTAAAAACATCCAAAAAGATGTTGTGATTGTCGGTGGTGGTATGGTTGGGCTTAGTCTGGCTTTAGCATTACAGAAAAATGGCTTACAGGTTGCTGTTATTGAGGCAAGAAATATTGATGAGAAGGCTTTAGACCCCAATAGAGTAGAGACTAGGGTTAGTGCGATTAATCACACTTCAAAAAGATTACTGCAGGATATTGATGTATGGAGTAGTATTAAGAATAATCGTATATCTCCATATTATAAAATGCTAGTCTGGGATGATGAGCCTGTCGAGAGTATTAGTATTACAGCAGAAGAAATAGCAGAGCATAGTTTAGGATGCATCATTGAAAACGATGTTATTACTCAAGCGTTAGTTGAAAAAATCAGTGATACTGGTATCGAGATTTTTGCGAATCAAGAAATACAAAAGATTCAAAAAAATGGAAATACGGAAAAGATTATTTTAACTGATAAGGTTGTTGAAACTAGCCTAATAGTTGGAGCTGATGGAGCTAACTCATTTATTCGTGATTATTTTAATTTTGAAACTAAAGTTAAGCCATATAAACATACTGCTATAGTTGCAACTCTTGAGTTAGAAAAAGATCATAATCAAACAGCATACCAAAGATTTTACGACAAAGGGGTATTAGCATTTTTACCATTAGAGAATTCTAATAAAGCCTCTATAGTTTGGTCTGTAAAAACTGACTATGCTAAGTTTTTGATGAGCCTTTCTGATGATAAATTTGAGCAAGAGCTAGCAACTGCAATTGGTAATACTCTTGGAAGTGTGAAGCTTTTATCAAAAAGATTTAGTTTTGAGCTAATTCAGCGTCATGCAAAAAATTATGCACAAGATAATGTTGTATTAATTGGTGATGCCGCTCATACTATTCATCCTCTTGCTGGACAGGGCGTGAACATTGGTTTTAAAGATGTAATAGCTCTTACTAAAATTATAAGTGAAGCTTTTGCAAAAGGTAGGTTGATTGGCCATATCTCAACTCTTGATAAGTATCAACGTGAAAGAAGACTTGATAACAAAAAGATGATTGCTCTAATGAAAGCTTTTAAAGAAGTCTTTGCTAGTGAGAATGATTATATTAAAAAAGCTCGTAGAGCTGGATTTGAGTTTGTTGATAAAAATAGTATTGTTAAAAGTTTCGTAGTGAAGCAGGCTTTGTAAAATAAGTTTTAGGAGGTTGAGCTTGGAGAAAGAAGAATATCAAAAAATGCTTTTAGAATTTTATAAAGAAAATTCTAAATTTATGGAAAAGCTTATACCAAGCTCGTCACTTATTGTTGTAGGCTTATTTGTTAGTAAGTTAGAAATGATTCAAAATTTAAGTTGTTGTTATTTAAAGATACTTTTTTTATTATGTATATTTTGTTTTATAGCTACTATTGTTATATCTGTTTATACAATAATAAAAAGTCAAAAGATAATAAATGAAGTTTATGATAGTCTTGAAAATGAAAGATTTAGAGTTATTGAGATTATGGAAGCTACTTATCGGTGGTTTTTTATTTTATCGTTAATATTTAGTTTTATTTTTATTGTAATAATTGTTGTTGGAGGATAAGTACTATGTCAAAAGAGAATAAATCAATTAAAGTTATTAAAAATGTAGATTTTCAAGATTCAGCACCATTATCTAAAATCAAGGTTACTCAACCTAAAAAAGAATCTGCTCCGCCATCAAGAGTTAAGCCAAAGCCATCAAAGTAAAAAGAAAAGAATATTGAAAATAAAAACAGATGATTACAAATTACATATTAAAACTTCTTAATATCAATCCCTAACTTCTTTTGTAGTTTTTCGATATAAGAGAATTCAGATTCTTTAATTATTAGAATGCTATTACCAAATCTACCCATACGACCTGTTCTACCTGCTCGATGTTGATAATCTTCTACTTTAGATGGGATATCATAATTTATTACAAAATCTACATCATTAATATCAAGTCCTCTAGCTGCAACATCAGAGGCAACTAAAACTTTAATTTGTCCATTCTTGAATTTTTTGATGGTATTAGCTCTATCAATTTTATCTTGTTCGCCATGAATAGAACCAACACCACATTCTAGTTTATCTATTTTTTTAGTGACGAAATCTACATCATTATTTCTATGTAGAAATACTATAGATTTGGCAGGAGATATTTTATTAAGTAACTTTCGTAAGGTATCTGTTTTACGATTGCCATCAGCAGTAATATAGCCATGTTCTATAGTTTCTTTTTCTTTTGAATTATCAATAAGCTCTAAATTTTCAATAAAACCATTAGCAATATCAAAGGCATTATTTTTGATAGTAGCAGAGCCTAATATATATTGTAGATTTGTAGTTTTAGAGATAATTTGTTTTAAAAGCTTTAAGCTATCATCTTCAAGCATACGATCTGCTTCATCGATAACGCAATATTGTAAATGAGAGGCTTTTAGTTTTTTTTGATCAATAAGCTCTAGAATTCTTCCAACAGAACCAACAACAATATTTGGTTTTTTCTTTAATTTTTCTTTTTGTCTGTCTATTGATGCCTTACCAATTAATGCTAATGATTTAATACCTATGCTTGAGAAAGTCTCATTTATAAAATTACTAATTTGAATAGCTAATTCATGAGTAGGTGTAAAAAAAACAACTTGTGTAAGAGGTTTTTTATCTGTTAGCAATTTATTTATAATTGGCAAAATATAAGCGAGTGTCTTACCACTACCTGTTGGTGATTTTAGCCAAATATTGTTGCTATTTGAAATTTTTTCAAAGCTTAAGATTTGTGAATTTGTAGGTATTTTGATATTTTTATTTTCTAATATTTCTATAATGTTTTGGCTTAAATGTAAGTCTGAAAATAGCATAAATATTTATATTTAAATTTTTAATATATACGGATAATAGCATATTAGAGCGATAATGACCTAAATTGTTATATCTATTATCTAAGTTATGATAAGATTTTGCTCAAAAGCTTTTTTAAAAAATAATTTTATTAAATGAAAACTGATGATTTTGATTATAAGTTACCAGAAGAGTTAATTGCTAGTTATCCTTTAGAAAATCGTGATGCTAGTAGATTGTTGAAGTTGAATAAGCAAACAGGTGAAATAGTTGATCATAAGTTTACTGATTTTATAGATTTTATAAATCCAGAAGATCTGCTTATTTTTAATAATAGTAAGGTGATGCTTGCCAGATTGTATGGTGAGAAAACTACAGGCGCAAAACTTGAGTATCTTATAGAAAGAGTTAAAACTCCTAAAATTTTTGAAACACATATCAAAGCTAATCGCTCACCAGCTGTTGGCAGTGAGATATATGTCCAAGATACTTTGGCAAAAGTGTTAGAAAAAGATGGCGGTATGTATCTACTTGAGCTGCAGGGTGATAAAGATATTTATCAATTGATGGAGGAGTTCGGACATATTCCTCTTCCTCCATATATGAAACGAGATGATGAGGAGTTTGATGCAGAAAGGTATCAAACAGTATATGCTAAAGATTTAGGTTCTGTTGCTGCTCCAACAGCAGGTTTACATTTTTCAAAAGAGTTAATGCAACAGATAAAAGCTAAAGGAGTTGATATAGCTTATATCACTTTACATGTTGGTTCAGGAACTTTTAAACCTGTCCAAGTTGATGATGTTAATAATCATAAGATGCATTCAGAAGTTATATCAGTACCAGAAGATGTTTGCCATAAAATTCGTCAAACAAAAGCAAACGGTGGTAGAATTATAGCTGTGGGTACAACTTCTGTTAGATCTCTTGAGACAGCTGGAAAAAATGGTCAAATTGAGCCTTATCAAGGCGAGACCGATATATTTTTATATCCTGGGAAAAAATTTAATATAATTGATGCAATGATTACTAATTTTCACTTGCCGAAGTCTACTTTGATTATGTTGGTTAGTGCATTTGCAGATAAAGAGAAAATCATGAAAGCATATGAGCATGCAATAGCTGAGAAGTATAGATTTTTTAGCTATGGCGATGCGATGTTTATTTATGAATAGTTTTTAGAATATATAATGTCATTATCGTATTTAATACGATAGTTTCTAATTTATAAATTAAAATTTCAAAACTCTGCTTTTAAAGTGGATGATATATTAAGTTAAGGAATATGATGAAAAAAAAAGCATTCTTTTTTGATATTGATGGAACTTTAGTACATGAGAAAAAAGGTCAACTTTTTGTCTCTGATAAAAATATTCAGGCTATAGAAGCTTTAAGAAAACAAGGTTATAAGACTTTTATAGCAACAGGTAGAACACAAGGGTTTATTCCTAAAGCAGTGTTAGATTTACCAATGGATGGATTTATTACAGCAAATGGCTCTGTTGTTAGAGTAGGAGATAAGCTGGTTTATGAAAAGCTTTTTCCTCAAAGTGCTATAGATGATGTTTTAAAATTTTGTGAAAAACATAATCATGATTGGCTTTTTGAAGGTGAGTTTGCTTATGTTAATGATTTAGAGTCAGATGATCTTGAGTACTTTTATAATAATGTGATTGTCAATAAAGATAAAATTATAACAACACATAATTTATATAATGTAACTATTTATAATGCTCTAGTATTAGGTAGAGATGTTGACACTGTAGCGTTACAGCATACTTTAGGAAATAGCTATGTTATAGCTCCACATAATGAAAATGGTTATGTTGATTGTTATTTGGCTGGACATACAAAAGCTGATGGCATAGATAAAGTTGTTGAAAACCTTAGTTTAGATGAGTATGAAACATATGCATTTGGCGATGGTAATAACGATTTAGAAATGTTTGATAGAGTTGATGTTGCAGTAGCTATGGAAAATGCTTCAGATAGATTAAAAGAAAAGGCAACATTTATAACTAAAGCAAATTATCATGATGGTGTTTATTATGGTTTACTTAAGCTTGGTGTAATTTAGTTTTAAAATTAATTTGGAATATGAGTAAAAAATGATTTCTGTTATTTTCTGTTTTATTATTATAGGTATTATAGTAGGTACTTTATCAGCACTATTTGGTTTCGGTGGTGGGGTTATAGTAGTTCCAGCTATTGCAATGTATATTTCTGTTTATGATCCTACATATGCATCTAATTCGATGCATATAGCTATTGCGACATCTTTGCTTGTTATGTTGTTTACATCATTGAAAACAACTTATGCTCACCATAAAGCGAATAATATTATTTGGGATATTGCGCTAAAATTAAAGTTAGGGTTAATTATAGGTACTATTGTGGGCGCAGTAGTTGCTAGTTATCTTTCAAGTATCTTGTTAAAAATCCTATTTATTATATTTTTGATATATACAATTGCTAAACTAATATTAAAAATGATAAGTAATGCAAGATCAACAAAAGTTAATAAATCCAGTCATAGTATAAATAAGCCATCATCTAAGTTATTGTATGCTTATGGTCTTATAACAGGTTTTGTATCAGTTGTGCTTGGTATTGGCGGAAGTATAATTATTGTTCCTTTCTTAAGAGGGCGTAATTATAAACTTACATCAGCAGCCGCAATTTCATCATCGATAATACCTTTTTTAGCACTTTTTGGAGCTATTTCATACACATTGATAGGGTTTGGAGATCCAAACTTACCTAGTTATTGTTTAGGATATGTTTATCTGCCAGTAGCTGTTAGTATAATTGTTGGTTCTTTTGTTGGTGTATCAATTGGTGTTAAATTGTCACGAATAGTCCCTAATAAAATACAGGACTGGGTATATTTGGTATGTATTGTTGTGATTTTAATTCTTATGATTCTTTAGGTTTTGTAAAAGCTAAAATATAAAATAATGGTGCATTTATAAGAGCTATTATATATTTTATAACTAATGTTGATATTATTATTTCAAAGGCAAATTGTATAGGTAGTATTCCAGCTAGTGCAAATCCATAAGTTATAAGAGTTGTATCTAGTATTTGAGAAATTAATGTTGAACCAGTATTTCTAAACCATAACCATTTCATATCGGAGCTAAAACTTTTAATTTTTGAATAAATAAATACATCAAAAAGTTGTGATATTAGATAAACGCAATTACCAATAATTACAGCCTTTAATGCACCACCATTAATTGAAAAAAATAAGCTAAAAGCATGATTTGTTTCTTTATAAAAAGAATCATTAATAGAGTTAAATAGTGTGGCCATAAACATCAAAAGTACAAATGATAAACCAAAAAATATTGATTTAAGTACAGCTTTTCTAGCCTCTTGTCTACCATATTTCTCATTAAGTAAGTCATTAGCAGTAAAAATACCACCAAACATAACATTACCTAAAGTTGCAACTATATGGAATCCTGCTATATCATAAGTAACGCCCTTATTTACTTGTATGTTAGCAGCTATAACACTGATGACAATAAATACAAATAATCCTTTTTTACCAAAAAGCTTATAAGATAGCAGAAGTATAAAAAAGTCTATAAATGTAAATAGAATTAAAATATTAAAATTACTCATTTGTTTACCTTTAGTTTTGTTTACCCTGGATAGTTACGAACAGGGGGTTTAAAATCTGGTATAATATATCAAAAGTATTTGGTAATAACAAATCTATGTTATAGGAGATTGCTTTATGCGTTTTGCTCATGTGATGTTAAGAGTTAAAGATTTAGATAAATCTGTGGATTTTTATACAAATATACTAGGAATGAGTGTTCAAAAGAAAATGGATAATCATGAGTATAAATATACTCTAGTATTTCTAGGATATGGAGGTATTTCTAATCATACAGTTTTAGAATTAACATATAACTGGGGTGATCATCAGTATGATCATGGTAATGCATTTGGACACTTATGTATGCAAGTTGAAGATGTCTATAAAGCTTGTGAAGATGTTAAAAATAAAGGTGGAGTTGTAACTCGTGAAGCAGGCCCTCTAAAGGGTGGTACACAAGTTATAGCATTTATAAAAGATCCTGATGGTTATCAAATAGAACTTATTGAAAAAGCTTAATGAATACTATAAATATAAAAGATACTTTAAATATCATAATAATAAGGGGCTATTATAGTAAAGGTGATTCTGTTGAACATGTTAACGTTGATGGTATAAAAGTTAAAGTTACGACAGTAGCTCTAGGGCGTCCAGTTTTTGTTAAAAGAAAACTAAAAAGAATTATTAATAAATACCAAATTAGTTCGGAAAATTATGATTTAATATATGCTATTTCTATGTCAGCAGGAATATCGTCATTAATAGATGAGGAATTATATAAAAAATTACATTTAATTACGCCTTTTTTTATTCATCATAAAACCATGCTTGTTCTTAGAAAAGTTAGACTTAGAAAGATGCTGGGGGCTTATTTTTTATTACTTATGAATGGTAAGCTAGGTAAATTTAATAAGGATATTAGAGTTACTCTTACAGAAAATGATGATATCGTTGATAATAAATTTTTTGAAAGTACTTGGGGTAATGTTAACTTAGTTAGAGATTTAGATCATACATTAACTCATGAAGTTGTTGAGGAAATTATTAGAAAGGACATTCAGTTAATTTCCAAGAATAGTTAAAACCGTAAAACTTTAGCAGAATAAGATATTTATTTAATTATTGATAGAACCAAGTAATCCATACTTATTGTTATCTAAAGGCCCAGCAGGATTATCATCAAAGAACTTATCATTTATAGTAAGATGGTATGAGTTAAACTTCTGAGTAGGAATTGTAAGTCTAATATAAAGATAAGTATCTTTAGAATTAGGAGGAGATACAGCAAAATATTTAGCTACTGTAAACTGTCTATTGATACTATTGAACTCTCCATTGTAATGACTAGCAGAAAGTCTTGTTAGATCACCTAGCTGAACTTTTTTAGGCATATTAGCAATCCATTTTTTAAGAATATTAGTTCTGTCAACTATATCTGTTGAGGAATCTTGATTTTGGTTGTTAACATTATTTAGATGATAATAGTTAGTATTCCAAACATAACCATTATTAGTAACTTTAGATCCATATTCTCCTTTATATCCCTCTTCAAAGTTTGCAACTTGTTGATGATCACTTATTGTATATAAAGCAGGATTATTTTGGCTAAATATTTTTGCTTTATTTTTTTCAACTTGTGCTACCGTTGAGTAATTTTTAAGGAGATTTTCGACTGTAGTTGTTTCAATTTGATCTACATTTTTAGCAGCAGGCATATGGCTAGCAGGATCATTTACTAAGACGGTTAATCCTTTTGAATTAGTACCTCCAGCAATATATGGATATCCTTTTGCTGTATTATCTGTGTTGTATGTTAATGCTAAAAAACTATTCCCTTGTTTAAATTTAAATATCTCTAAACGTTCTTTACCAATTATTTCAGCATCTCTATTTTTAAATATCAAAGTTCCACCACCTTTGACGATATTCCCTGCAAATCCCATCGATGTACAAGCAAAACTTGAGATGTACGCTAGACTTATTACTGATGCAAAAAGGATCTTAAATTTATTTTTCATAAGTGAGATTTTATATTTAAATTTTATAACTTAAATATAATTTTATTTTAATTATGTATAAATATAAAGTTTAATTTTTTATGGCAATACCCCTAAGTCTTACATAATCAGCATACCACTTACCATTTTTAAAAAGATGCTCATGTGCAAGAATTTCAGCATCATTTAGAAATTCATCTATATTATCCATTTGTTTTAATAAATTTACTCTAAATGTTTTAACCCAGTTTTTGAAACCATCTTTGCCTTCAAGAAGAGTAGGTCTTTCAAATAGAGTCATATATTTTACTGTAAATCCATTTTTTTCAAGAAGAGAGCTATATTCAGAGATACTGGGGTAGAAATTATTTATATCATAGTCACTAATATTGTATTTTTTTGCAGTAGTATCTAAGCTAGATAATACTTCCTTAATATTACCTTTACCACCCATCTCAAATACAAATTTGCCATTTTTTTTCAGAATATTATTTATATTTTTAATAACAGCAAGAGGATTGGTCATCCAGTGTAGAGCAGCATTTGAAAAAACTGCGTCAAAGCTTTCCTTTTCAAAGTTTAGGCATTGTTGAGCATCCATTTGTTCAAAATCAATATCAGGATAATTTTCTTTTGCTTTTTTAAGCATGTTTTCTGAAATATCGACACCTGTAACTTTAGCGCCAGTTTTCTTTATTTCATTACTAAGCTCGCCTGTACCACAGCCTAAATCTAGAATGTTTTGTCCTTTAATAGGGTTTAAAAGATCTAAAACCTCATTACCATATTGTGTAACAAACTTTCCAGTAGAGTTATAGGATTTAGGCTTCCATAAATTATTATTGCTCATAAAAATCCTTATTTTATTTTCTATCCTCTAGAGATAGTCGAATGATGAAATAACCAATATATTAGTAATCCCCATATACCAAAGATTAAACCAACTAAAATCCAAATATTCTTAGGAAGTAGAATGGTTGTTAATCTTTTATCTAAGACTTTCGGAATATCTTTTGCAATTCCTAAGCCACAAAAAATATGTATTAGAACATTAAAAGCAACAATTATTGGTAATGAGTTATGTATTAAAGTTGAAGAAATTGTATTAATATCCATAATTAAACCTTTAAAAAACTATATGAGCATGTTCTTTAGAGTGATATGCATTTTGATAGTATTCACGAATAATATCAATAACTTCTTCTGTAGTATCAACAAGATGTAGAATTTTTAGATCATCTTTATTAATAACTCCATTTTCTAACATTGTTGTTTTAATCCAGTCTACGAGTCCTCCCCAGAAGTCTTTACCAAAGAGAATAACTGGCATGTATGTCTTTTTTTCAGTTTGAATAAGAGTTGATATATCAAATAACTCATCCATAGTTCCAAATCCTCCGGGCATAACTATATAAGCCATAGAGTGCTTAATAAACATCGCTTTTCGAGTGAAAAAATATCTATAAGAAAGGCTTATATCTTGGTACTTATTAGGCTTTTGCTCATGGGGTAATGTTATATTTAAGCCAACACTAGAGGAGCACCCTTGTAGGCCACCTTTGTTTCCAGCTTCCATAATCCCAGGGCCTCCACCTGTAATAATTGTAAATCCATGATTTGATAGCTTTTCTGCTATTTCAATTGTTTTTAAATAGTATTTATTATCTTTTTTTAATCTTGCTGATCCAAAAATACTTATAGCTGGAGTTAGCTTATCTAATCGCTCATAACCCTCTACAAGTTCAGATGTTATCTTTAATATATTCCATGTTTCTTTTGCTCGATCAAAAGTTACTTCACCATCATGTGTTGGTACTATTTTTTTATTATTATACATAGAGCATCTCTCTTTAAATAAATTAGGCTAGTGTTTTATTTTATGATTAACTATAATTATATCTATTAGTTTAGTGTATTTGTATCATATAATCACTAAAGGTTATAATACAAAAATTAAAGATTTTAATAAAACTTCACAAAGGAGAATTTACATGGGTTTTCTAAAAGGTAAGAAAATATTAGTTACTGGTCTTTTAAGTAATAAGTCAATTGCTTATGGTATTGCAACAGCTTTACATAGAGAAGGTGCCGAGCTAGCTTTTACTTATGTTGGCCAATTCAAAGAAAGAGTTGAAAAACTAAGTGCTGAATTTGATCCTGCAGCAGTTCTTCCTTGTGATGTTACATCAGATCAAGAAATCAAAGATTTATTTGTAGAGCTTGGCAAAGTTTGGGATGGTCTTGACGGTATTATTCATTCAATTGCATTTGCTCCACGTGATCAGCTTGGGGGAGATTTTGTTGATACAGTAACTCGTGAAGGTTTTGCGATTGCTCATGATATTAGTGCATATTCTTTCGCCGCATTAGCTAAAGAAGGTCGTGCAATGATGAAAGGTAGAAAAGGCTCTATCGTAGGTCTTACTTATATCGGAGCTGAGAAAGCTATGCCTAGTTATAATACTATGGGTATTGCTAAAGCATCTTTAGAAGCTACTATGAGATATACAGCTCTTGCATTAGGCCCAGATGGAATTAATGTAAATTGTGTATCAGCAGGCCCAATTAAAACTTTAGCTGCTTCTGGTATTTCTAATTTTAAGAAAATGTTAGATTATAATGCTACAGTTTCTCCGCTTAAAAAGAATGTTGATATTATGGAAGTTGGTAATACAGTCGCTTTCCTATGTTCTGATATGGCTTCAGGAATTACAGGGGAAAATATCCACGTTGATGCTGGTTACCATAGTGTATTAATGGGTAATGTTCTTTAATTCTCTTTAAATTAGTCTAATTCAATCTCATTTTATTCATATAAATAAAACTGATATGTTTTATCAAAAATATTAATTATTCTTATTTGTTTTAATAGTTGATAATAACCTTATAAAAAAATTATAAGGTTGTTTATGAAAAAAAGAGCTTTTAACTTTGTACTTGCTTCAATGTGTGTCTTTGGAGTATCTCAAGGTATCGCACAAACAAATCCACAGTGCTTAGATAAATCTTTCACTTTGCAACTTCTTGGTTCGGGAGGACCAATCACAGATGATGCTAGAGCATCTGCAGGTGAATTGATTTGGTTAGATGGCAAGTCTAAGATTTTGATCGATGCTGGCGGTGGTACTTATCTTAGATTTGGTCAATCTGGAGCTCGATTAGAAGATTTGAAAATGATTAATATGACTCATTTTCATGCAGATCACTCAGCAGATTTACCAGCGATATTAAAAGGTGCATATTTTTCTGATAGAAAAGATGATTTACCTTTATCTGGTCCTACACACTCAGGTCTTTTCCCAAGTGCAACAGATTTTCTTCAAAGAATATTTGGGAAAGATCATGGAGCTTTTGCATATTTACATGGAATACTTACAGGTACAGATGGTTTTCCTTTTAAGCTTGATCCTGTAACAAATGTTGATTATACAAAATTAGAGCCTACCAAAGTCTTCTCAAATGATGAGTTTACTGTTTGGGCATTAGGGATTCCTAAAGGCGATGTTCCAACTTTAGCATATAAGATTGTATCTAAGAAAGGAACTATTGTAGTAGCAGGTGCTGGTGGTAGTAACAAACATGACAGATTTAGAGATGCTTTTATTAAATTTGCAAAGAATGCAGATATTCTAATGATGCCTATGCCAATTGATGAAAGCGCAGATACAGCAGGTAGCTTCTTACATGCTAAACCATCAGTAATTGGGCAAGTTGCAGCAGCAGCTAATCCCAAAGCATTAGTTTTAAGTCATTTCTTAGGTAAAGGTTTAGTGCTTAAAGATGAGTCTACAAAAATAGTTAAAAAGTATTATAAAGGACCTATCTATGAAGGTCGAGATTTAGCATGTTTCCCAGTTAATGGAGTTAAATAGGAGAATTTAGGATGAAAAAAATACCTTTAACAATAGTTTTAACAGCTTCTATATCATTTAGTGTTGCTTTAGCAGAAGAGGCTAAAGCTCCAATTACTCAAACTCAAAGTGTTCAGGATGTATCTGAGAGTAGCCCTATAGCGCAAGGTGAAGGTAAATGTGCTAGCGGTAAATGTGGCTCTCTTAAAAAATTTGGAGTAGTGGATGTCGATGCTGATGAGCAAGATGGAAAACTTGTCAGAGCAAGAGATGGTAACTGTGGCACAAAGGTTTGTAAAAGTTATGGTAAACAAGATAAAAAAGAGATAGCACAACTAGGTAAATGCTCTAATGGAGTTTGTGGACAATGACAGGTAAATATCAAGGTATAGGTTTAAGATCAGAACATCAATCAATATTATCTACACAAAAAATTGATGGAATTGATTTTTTAGAACTTTCTCCAGAAAATTGGATGAATTTAGGAGGTTTTAAGCAAGACTATCTTGATAGAGTAGCTAGTATTTATCCTATCATAGCTCATGGTTTGAGTTTGTCGATAGGTGGTTTTCAACCGCTTAATAAAAAATTTTTAAATGAAATTAGAGTATTTTTAGATGATTACAAAATAGAAGTTTATAGTGATCATTTGTGTTTTTCTGATGATGAGAAAGGGTATCTGTATGATCTTTTGCCAGTTCCTAGAGAGAAAGAAAATATTTCTTATATTTGTGATCGTATAGATCAGGTTCAAGAGATTATAAAAAGACCTCTCACTTTAGAAAATATTTCATACTATTATGAGTATGATAATGATATGAGTGAGCTAGATTTTATTAATGAAATTTTACAAAGAAGTGGTGCAAAAATGCTTCTTGATATAAATAATGTTTATGTCAATGGGCATAATCATAACTATGATGCTTATGAGTTTATAAAAGGTATAAATAAAGGCAGTATCAATTATTACCATATTGCAGGGCATTATAAAAAAGGTGATTTTATTTTAGATACACATGGTAAGGATGTAATACAAGAAGTAAAAGAGCTAGCTAAATTTACAATAGAGCAGCACGGATGGCATCCAATGCTACTTGAACGCGATCATTTTGTACCAAAGCTTGCTGATTTAGTTAATGAGTTGAATGGCATAACAGATGTTATAGAGGGAAAAATATGAATATATCAGAGTCTATAAAAAGTAAAATGCAAAGTTTTACACATGCTATTCGTTATGGTAATTCAACTGATAAAAAGATACAAATGTATCGAGAATTTATCATTGGCAATGTTTCTGGTGTCTTGGAAAATACTTTTCCTTATTTTAACATCCATGCATCCCGAGAATTAAAAGATACTATCTTAAAAGTTTTCTTTGAGGATAATATATCATCTGAGCCAGCATTTCATCAGATTGCTACAGGAATATTAAAATCTTCAAAGTCTGTAGAAATGAGTGAAAAATGGTCTAAGTTAATAGAGTTTGAGTGGCTACTTTTTTCTATAGAAATAGATGAATCTAAAGTTTTTAAGAATATAGAGATTACTAAAAATCTAAGTTTTAGAGATATAAAAAGTATACAAGCAAATCCAACGTTAACTTTTATATCATTACCATTTGATATAAACGATTTAAATGAAAAAATAAGTGAAGATCAGAATATGCTATATGCAATCTATCGTGATGTAAATCACAGAACTTCATATCACATGTTATCACCATTAGAGTTTGCAGTTCTAAGCTCTATGCTAGAAAAAGGTGTTAGTATTGTTGACTTGTATGATTTTCAACAAATAGACAATAAATATAAAGAACAGCTAATCAAGAGTTTAGTCTCTTGGCACAATCAAAATATGATTAGTTTATCAGTATAAGGAGCAATTTATGATAAATAGGATATATGAAATATATTACAAGATTATCCAAAAGTTTCAGTCTATCGATTTTTTGCTTTTGTTAAGTATAAGACTTTATTTAGTACCAACAATGTTTACAGGGGCTAGATCAAAAATTGAAGGATTCAGTACTACAGCAGCTTGGTTTGGAGCACCAGCTTCTCAAGGAGGATTAGGCATGCCTCTTCCAGATGTTATGGCATTTTTAGCGACTTCTGCAGAAGTTATTGGATGTATAGGTATCGCGTTAGGATTATTTACTAGACTTGTTTCAATTCCAATGATGTTTGTAATGGGTGTTGCGGGTGTTATGGTGCATTGGGTTCATGGTTGGCCAGCTATTGCAGATAAAACAGCAGAATCTACACAAAGATTAAACGATCTATTTGTATGGCTATCGCAAAACTTCCCAGATAGATATAACTATGTTACTGCTTTAGGTGATCCTGTAATGCTAAATGGTGGTATGGAGTTCTCTGTTACATACTTCATTATGCTATTTACACTATTCTTATATGGTGGCGGAAGATATGTGAGTGCTGACCATTGGCTAAAAAAAATATTTATCAAAAAATAAATAATTTTCCTTTTTCTGTAATTATTAACTCATACATATTATAACTCTTAAAATAGAATAGTTATTATCTATTAATAAGATTTTATTTTGTCAGTGAATGATAATTATTATTCTTTTTGTATAGATCGGTGCTTGCAAAGTTTAATAGATTAAGAGATTATAAATTTAATTACATTTGTAAGATGTAATTTGGGATAGGATTAATCAAGGAGAAGAGTTATGAAAAATAAAATACCTTTAACGATAGCATTAACAGCTTCTATGTCATTTGGTGTAGCTTTAGCTGAGCAGGCAAATACTTCAACTACCCAAGGCTCCTCAAGTGCTGTAAGTAGTCAAACTGCTCCTAGTGATGCTAGTTGTGGTAGTAAGTGTGCTAGTGGATCTTGTGGTTCTAATAGTAAATCTGATAAAACACAGCCAACAAGTCAAAAGTCAGTTAAAGCTCAAGATAGTAGTTGCGGTAGTAAATGTGCTAGCGGATCATGTGGTAGCCACGCTAAGTCTAATTCTGGCAATACTGATGCTAATCAAGTACAAGATAGCTCTAGCCAAGATCAAGATATAGAAGCTTAATTATTTTCTAATTTTTAAATTAAAAAGTTTTAAAATAACGTTATGCGAATAACTGAAAAAGCTCAAGGTATTGGCTTAAGGTCTGAGCATCAAAAAACATTATCAGCTAGAAAGGTTGAGGGTATTGATTTTTTGGAGCTTGCACCAGAAAACTGGATGGGTTTAGGAGGGTTTAAGAGAGATTATCTTGATAAAGTTGCTAGTATTTATCCTATAATTGCTCATAGTCTTAACTTATCAATAGCTGGTTTTAGGCCGTTAAATAAGGAATTTCTAAATAACGTTAAAGATTTTTTAGATTATTATAATATAAGCATATATAGTGATCATTTATGCTTTACTGATGATGAAAAGGGCTATTTATATGATCTTTTGCCTGCACCAAGAGAAAAAGAAGTTATTACATATATATGTGATAGGATTGGACAGGTTCAAGATATTATTAAAAGACCGTTAGCTTTAGAAAATATTTCATATTACTATCAGTATGATAATGATATGGATGAGCTTGAATTTGTTAATACTATTTTAGAAAAAAGTGGTGCTAAACTTCTTCTTGATATTAATAATGTTTATGTCAATGGCCAAAATCATAATTATGATCCATATGAGTTTATAGCTAATATAAAAAAAGGAAGTATAAGCTACTATCATATTGCAGGACATTATAAAAGTGATGATTTTATAATAGATACTCATGGTAGAGATGTTATTCAAGAAGTAAAAGATTTAGCTAAATTTACAATTAAGAAACATGGTTGGCATCCTTTGTTGCTTGAAAGAGATAATTTTGTTCCAGAGTTAGGTGACCTTGTAGCAGAATTAAATAATATAACTAGTTTTATAGGTAATTAGATATGGATATCTCTGATATTATAAAAAGCAAGATGAAAAATTTTACTAGTTTTATTCGTTATGGAAACTCAAGTGATAAATCTGTTCAGATGTATAGAGATTTTATTATACAAAATATATCAAGTGTTTTGGAGAATACTTTTCCATATTTTAGTTCTTATTTATCACTAGATTTAAAAGACCAAATTATAAAAATATTTCTAGAACAAAACTCTTCTTTTGATCCTGCTTTTCATCAAATAGCAACAGAATTATTAGTGTGTTCAAAGAGCGTTAAAATGTCAGAGCAGTTATCTAAGCTAATGGAGTTTGAATGGTTACTTTATGCTATAGAAATATCTGAATCTAAAATTTCTCAAAGTAGTAAAATAAATAAAGATATTAAATTTTCTAATATAAAAGAAATCAATATAAACCCAACCCTTGAACTTATATCACTACCATTTGATGCAAATAACCTTGACTATAATATTGATGCTAAGGAAGAGCAATCTTACATTGTTTATCGTGACTTAGATCATCATACTCATTATCAAAATATATCTCCTATAGAGTTTGCAATGATAAGTTCAATATTAGAAAGAGGTATTGAGGTTTTTGAGTTAACAGATTTTAAAAATCTAGATGATCGTTATAAGAAATATCTTATTAAACAATTAGTCGTATGGAATAATCAAAATATAATTAATTTATCAATATAAATAGTAAGTGTTAGTTTATTTAAGGCCTAGTTTAATAAGGTCATGCATTGTTACAACACCTAGAACATGATGATCATTATCTACCACAGCAAGACTCATAATTTCAAACTCTTCCATTTTTTCTAATGCTGTCATAGCCATATCATCTTTAGATACAGTCTTAGGATGCTTACTCATTACATTAGAAATTGGTATATGAGAGTTAAAACTATCAGATTCGAATATCCTACGTAAGTCACCGTCTGTGAATATACCTAGGAGCTTATTGTTTTCACAAGTAACTAGAGTATTTCCTATTCCTTTACTGCTTATTTCAAGTATTGCACTACGGATAGTATCTGTTGGGCTTATTTTAGGGATTTCAATTCCTTTACGCATAATATTTTCAACCCTTAAAATTAGCTTTCTTCCAAGTGCTCCACTAGGGTGTGAAAATGCAAAATCTTTAGCAGAAAAGTTTTTTGCTTTGAGTAAAGCTATTGCTAAAGCATCGCCTAAAACCAAAGTGGCTGTTGTACTTGAGGTTGGGGCTAGATTTAATGGACATGCTTCTTTATCGACGCCAAGATTTATATGAACATCACTATTTTTAGCCATTAATGATTCTGGATTGCTAGTTATTGAAATAATAGGTATATTAAGATGTTTAATCATGGGCATTAACCCCATTATTTCACTTGAGTTACCAGAGTTTGATATGGCTATTAATACATCATTAGGAGTGATCATACCGAAGTCTCCATGGCCAGCTTCACCTGGGTGGACAAAAAATGCTGGGGTGCCAGTACTAGCAAAAGTAGCCGCTATTTTTTTACCTATATGGCCAGATTTGCCCATTCCTGTAATAATTACACGTCCTTTGTTATTAGTTAGGATAATATCACAGGCTTTTTTAAAACTTCCCCCTATAGAATTTTTTAAGTTTTCCAATGCTTCTATTTCCATCTTAAAGGCTTTTTTCGCATTTTCTATATGGCTCATTTGGTATTTATCCTCTATTTAAAAAAGTTCACTACTAGTTAAGGTTTTTAAATTGCGATTTGTTCAAATATTTTATACTGTTATGTTACAATTATCTCTAATATTTTATACTATAAAAAAATAAATATTATGAAAAAACTTCAAATTAATCCTTCTATTCTATCTGCAGACTTAGCAAGATTAGGAGATGATGTCAAAGCTGTTTTAGAAGCTGGTGCAGATAATATTCATTTTGATGTTATGGATAATCACTATGTACCTAATCTTACTTTTGGCCCTATGATACTCAAAGCGCTTAGAGATTATGGTATTGATGCAGGTATGGATGTTCATCTTATGGTGAAGCCTGTAGATAGTCTTATTGAAAGTTTTGCTAAAGCTGGAGCCAGTAGTATTGTATTTCATCCAGAGGCAAGTGAACATATCGATAGAAGTTTGCAACTTATTAAATCTTTTGGTATCAAAGCAGGTCTTGCACTTAATCCAGCTACAGGGATTGATTGTTTGAAATATGTTGAGAATCATATAGATAGAGTTTTAGTAATGTCTGTAAACCCTGGTTTTGGAGGGCAAAAGTTTATTCCAGCTATGCTTGATAAAGCTAAAGAAATTTCTCAATGGATTAAATCTACAGGTAGAGATATTTTATTAGAAATTGATGGTGGTGTTAATCCAAGCAATATTGCGGAAATAGCTTCTTGTGGAGTTGATGCCTTTGTTGCAGGATCTGCTATATTTAACTCACAAGATTATAAAAAAACTATAGAATCTATGAGGAATGAGCTTGCTAAAGTGTAATAAGCCACTTATTTATCTTAAGATTATTGAGATAATAATTTCTGTAATAATTGTATTGCTAAGTTATTCAATACCTTTACATCTTTTAAAATATAATACAAGTAACTTTAGTAGTTTTAATTTTCTGGCAACATTTATAGTGATAACTTCTTTGTTTGTTTTTCTTGTCAGTGAGTATACAAATGGAGAGAAAACTTCAAAGTCAAGAAATGTTCTAAAAGTACTATTATGTTGTTTATCGATTACTATAATAATAACTTCACTAGCTTTTTTTCTAAGAGGATTTTCATTCCCAAGAAGTCTAATTATTTTAGGTTTTCTAATTCAGTTTATAGTTTTATCTTTATTAAGAGTATTTTTTAGAAGTTTAATGAGGAAAACTATAAGAAATAAAATATTGATTTTAGGGTTAGAAGATGAAAATAAATGGATTTTTGAAAAAGCAAAAGGTTCTAAATTACCTAATGAGCTTATTACGGGATATCTTAGCTTAGATAATGAGGGTTTTGATTTATCAGAGATTATCAGTAAACATACTAAAGTTTTTATCTCGGATAAAGCTTTAAAAAAAATGTCTGATAATGATTTAGTAGTACTGAGTAAATATGGTATGGAAATTGTTCTGATCCCAAGAAAATATGAGATATCTATTTGGGGAGCTATACTTGTGCCATTAGGAGATAGTATGGCAATGAGTGTTAAAAACTTTGGTTTATCTTTTGAAGCTCAAGCTATAAAAAGAATTTTTGATATTGTTTGTAGTAGTATTCTTATTGTATTGAGCTTACCTATAATGCTTATAACGGCGTTAGCTATTTTTTTAGAGGATAGGAAGTCTCCTTTTTTTGTACAGGAGCGAGTTACAAAAAATAATGTAAAGTTTAAACTCATAAAGTTTAGGAGTATGAGACCTGGTGCGGAAGCTCAGACTGGAGCTGTGTGGTCATTTAACTCTGATGACAGGGTTACTAAAATAGGTAAAATAATTAGACCTATATGGATTGATGAGCTTCCACAGTTTTTTAATGTATTAAAGGGAGATATGTCAATAGTTGGACCTCGCCCTGAGAGACAAGAGTTAATAGATGAATTTACTAAGAGTATTCCTGAATTTATTTATAGAACAAAAATCAAAGCAGGCATTACAGGGTATGCTCAGGTTCTCACTAACTATGAAACATTACCTGAAAATAAATTAAAGCTCGATTTGATTTATATTAGACGGTGGAGTTTTATTTTTGATTTGCTTATTATTATTGAAACAGTAAGAGTTATATGTAAAAAGATTATAAATTTATTTTTACCTAAGAATAAGGTAAAAAATATACAAGTTAAAGAAACCAAAAATAAAAATTATATAGAGTATATTTATGAATAAAAAAATATTAGTAACTGGCGGTACAGGTTATATAGGCAGTCATACTGTAGTTGAGCTTTTAGATAGAGATTATGATGTCGTTATAGTTGATGATTTATCAAATAGTAAAGAATCAGTCATTGCAAGGTTAAAAACTATCACAGGCAAAGATTTTGAGTTTTATAAAGTTAATCTTTTAGATAAGCCAACTTTAGAGACTATTTTTCAGAATCATAATATTGACTCTGTAATACATTTTGCAGGGTTTAAAGCTGTTGGAGAGAGTGTCAAGAAACCCTTAGAGTATTATCATAATAATATTCAAGGAACTATAAATTTGCTTGAGTTAATGCAAGATTATAAAGTTTATGATTTTGTTTTTAGCTCTTCAGCTACTGTTTATGGAATGAATAACGAGCCCCCATTTACAGAAGATATGCCTCTGAGTACGACAAATCCTTATGGTGCTACGAAGTTGATGTTAGAAGAAATCTTGAAAGATCTTCAGAATGCTAATAATAAATTTAATATTACTTGTTTAAGATATTTTAATCCAGTAGGAGCTCATAAAAGTGGTATGATTGGTGAAGATCCTCAAGGAATTCCAAATAATCTCATGCCATATGTTGGTCAGGTTGGTGCTGGTAAGTTAGCTAAACTTAGTATTTTTGGAGGAGATTATGAGACTAGAGATGGTACTGGGGTAAGAGACTATATTCATGTGGTAGATCTAGCAATTGGTCATATTTTAGCATTAGAAAAGCTCTCTCAAGATAAGCCTGCTTGGAGAGCATATAATTTAGGCTCAGGTAATGGATATTCTGTATTAGAGCTTGTTAAAGCTTATGAAAAGGCATTAGGTAAGGAAATTCCATATCAAATAGTAGATAGGCGAGCGGGTGATATTGCTGCAAGTTTTGCAGATGTTTCCAAAGCTAAAAAAGAGTTAGGTTTTGAAACAAAAAAAACAATAGATGATATTTGCTTAGATATGGTTAGATGGCAAAATTACGTGAAAGAGAATAATATCTAATAAAATGAATATAGTTATTATAGATCACTATGCTACTAGAGCTTATAAAGGTAAAGGTGGGCGTCAGTACTACTTTGCTAGAGAACTAGCTAGAAAAGGTCATAATGTAAAAGTGGTTTGTGCTAATGTAGATCATCATAGTGATTATATTATTGATACAAATAAAAGTATTTCTAAGACTCTAGAAGATGATAATGGTAATGATTGGGTTTTTGTAAATACATTAAAATATAAACCTGTACAATCTAAGCGAAGATGGTTAAATGTTTTAGATTTTTATTTTAAGCTTTTCTTTTTTTATAAAAAGATAATACCTAAAGATACAGATATTATTATTGCTTCTAGCGGGCCTCTATCAACCCTTCATGCCGGTTTACACATTGCAAAGAAAATGAGTATTCCTTGCGTTTGTGAAGTCAGAGATTTGTGGCCACTCTCTATAGTTGAATATTCACGTTTAACTGATAAGAATCTAATTATAAAAGCCTTATATAAGCTAGAAAAATGGTGTTATAAAAAAGCGGCTGCAATAGTGTTTACTATAGAAGGTGGTAAACAATACATTAAAGATAAAGGATGGGATAGTGATATAGATCTTGAAAAAGTTTACTATATTAATAATGGAGTTTGTTTAGAGACATTTAACAAAAATAAAGAAAAGTATGTTTATAGTGACACTGATTTAGATAATCCTAATATATTTAAAATTGTTTATACAGGTACTATATCGAAAGTAAACAGGATTAAAGAACTTGTTAATCTTGCAGAACAGCTTAAAAATAAAAAAATAAAAATTATTATTTTTGGTGAAGGTTCGGAGGAAAGTAAACTAAAAAACTATTGTTTATCAAAAAGTTTAAGCAACATAGAGTTTAAAGGAAGAGTCGAGAAAAAATATATTCCGTCAATCATATCAAAAGCAGATTTAAATATTATTGTTATCGATGATAAACCAAACTTATATAAGTATGGTATTTCAATGAATAAGTTATTTGAATATCTGGCATCAGCAAAACCAATAATATTAACAAATCCAGCCGAAGACTATAATTTTATAGTGAAAAGAGGTTGTGGACTGAATGTCTATCCTTTAACTACAGACAATATAATTAATGCGATTGATAAAATATATTTATTAGATAGTCATAGTAAAGAGAAATATATTTCTAACTCTATACATCAAGCTAATAGTTTTGACTTTAAAAATCATGCAGAAAGATTAGAAAATATTCTTATAAAGGTTAAAAATGATTATGAAAGCTAGTTTATTAGAAAAGATAAAATCTAAAAGTATAACTATAGGAGTTGTTGGTTTAGGTTATGTAGGTTTACCTTTAGCTGTAGAGAAAGCCTTGGTTGGATTTAAAACAATAGGTTTTGATATTCAAAATGTCAAAGTAGATAAAGTTAATAAAGGTGAGAACTATATTGGAGATATTATTGACTCTGATTTATCAAAGGCCGTTGATAGTGGTTTATTGAAGGCTACGAATGACTTTAGCTTTATAAAAGATGTTGATTTCGTGGCTTTATGTGTACCAACACCATTAGATGCTTATCAACAACCAGATATTAGTTATGTGAGAGATTCTGCAAGAGCAGTAGCAAAGTACCTTAAAAAAGGTGCTATGGTAGTACTTGAATCAACAACATATCCAGGTACTACAGAAGAGCTTCTAAGACCAATTTTAGAGGAAGGTTCTGGGATGAAATGTGGAGAAGACTTTTACTTAGGTTTTTCACCAGAGAGAGTTGATCCAGGTAATAAGCAGTTTAAAACAAAAAATACCCCTAAAGTAGTAGGAGCAATAGGTGAAGATGCCAAAGAGGTTATTTCTGAGGTTTATAGGCAAGTCTTAGAAGGAGATGTATTTGTAACATCTACACCAGCAGTAGCTGAGATGACAAAGATATTAGAAAATACTTATAGAAATATAAATATTGGTCTAGCAAATGAGATGGCGATCCTTAGTGAAAGAATGGGTATTAACTATTGGGAGGTTGTAGAAGCTGCTAAAACTAAACCATTTGGTTTTCAGGCATTTTATCCAGGCCCTGGGTTAGGTGGACACTGTATACCTTTGGATCCGTATTATTTATCCTGGAAAGCTAGAGAGTTTGGTTTTCATACTTCTATGATAGAAGCATCTATGATGGTTAATGACCGTATGCCAGAGTACTGTGTGGAAAGAGTCTCTAAGGTTTTAAATAAATATAAAAAGTCTATAAATGGCTCAAAAATATTAGTGCTAGGTGTTGCCTATAAAAATAATATTGATGACTATAGAGAAAGTCCTATCTTAAAAATCATAGATATTCTTGAGTCAATGGGAGCAAATGTTGAGTTTTATGATCCGTATATTAACGAATATAAGTATAAAAATATTAAAAAAACTGGCTTAAAAGATTTGAGTACTAGTAATTTAAATAGTGCTGACTTAGTTTTTATAGGAGCAAATCATAGTAGTTTTGACTATGACTTAGTGCAAACAAATGCCGAAGTTATTTTTGATGCTAAAAATGCAACAACTAATTTAGTTGATAAATCTAATGTTGAGGTTTTGTAAAAGGAGTATATGAAAAGTATAATAATTTTATATCCTATAGGTGTTAAAAAAGGTGCTCCTGCCTATCAAAGAATAAGCTCATTTGTTAACTTTTATAAAAAAAATAATATAAAGGTAATATTTAAATATACTCCTAACAGTTTTTATTCAAGAATTAAACTAATAAAGTTTATGTACAAAAATAAAGTCTTTAATATTTTCATTTCTATGCCACCTTTTAGAAATTGGACATTTTTTTTAATTCCATATATTAACTTAATACTAGATATAAGAGACGGTTGGTCTATCGCAATTAAAACTGGGTATGGTAATACAGTTAAACCAAAAAAAATAAAGAGTTTCTTTGCTAGGCAAATTGAAAAAATAGCAATATATAGGAGCCATCTATCTATAACATGCACTAATGGTTTACAAGAGTATCTCAGAAAGTTGTCATCAAAAGATATTTTATTAATTACAAATGGCTATAATGAAAATGATTCAAAAATTGTTGAAAGCTATAGTCATAGTGTGAAGTCTCCAAATAAACGTAATGAAAAAGTTGCAGTATGTGTTGGTAAATTTTCAGAATATGGTGTTGATAAGGTTAAGACTATTTTATTCAGATTAAATAGAGAGAAAGTTTTAGTCAAGCTTATTGGCTCTAACTTTGAACAGAATAAGTGGATTTTTTCATTTTTAAAAAAACATCAGTTAAAAAATATAAGTTTAGAGATTTTGCCAAGGTTAGATAGAAAGCTTATGTATATAGAAATTTTGAAATCTGATTATGGCTTATCAATACTTAGAGACCCTAATTACGACTTTGGAACAAAGGTTTATGATTATATACTCTGTCAGAAACCTATTCTAAATTATTTTGATAAGGATAATAACTTTACTATTTTTTTTAAAAAGTTTCTTGATTCTTATGAATATAGTAGTTCAAGTAATAAATCCTTTCTAAGAGAAAAGCTGATTTTGGAGCATAGAGTAAGTTTGATTAAGGCATTAAAATGAGAGTATTATTATTAGAAGATCCAAACTCATCACATACTATAAAATGGGCAAAAGCATTAGCAAGAAATGATATTACTATACTAATATTCGGACTTAATAGTCTTTTAGTTAGCGATTATGATAATATTTCAAATATTGAGGTTAAAACATTAAATCAGATAGTTACTGGAACAAGTAGATTCCTTATAAAACTTAAATATCTTAGAGCTTTACCGTTATTAAAAAAGGTTATTAAAAATTTTAATCCAGATATAGTTCATGCACATTATGCATCAAGTTACGGCTTGCTTGGTGCTTTGAGCGGTTTTCATCCTTTTATTATCTCTGTGTGGGGTAGTGATGTTTTTGATTTTCCAAGAACTAATTTAATATGTAAAAAAGTCTTAAAATTTAATCTTAGAAAAGCTGATAAGATACTTTCAACTTCTCATATTATGGCCAAAGAGACTAATTTATATACAAATAAAAATGTTGAAGTAACTCCATTTGGTATAGATTTAAATCAGTTTAAACCGATGAAAGTAGATAGTTTATTTTATAAGGATGATTTAGTAATAGGTACTATTAAAACTCTTGAAGAGAAATATGGTATTGAATATCTAATACGAGCTTTTAAAATTGTCTGTGACAAGTATACAAACTTACCATTAAAATTGCTTATTGTAGGCGGGGGTAGTTTAGAGTATAAATTAAAAAAACTTACTGATGAACTAGATATTCAAAATAAAACAATTTTTACAGGTAAAGTGCCATTTGAAGATGTTCCAAAGTATCATAATATGCTGACAGTATCAGTATCAGTATCAAATAGTGAGAGTTTTGGGGTAGCAATAATAGAGGCGTCTGCTTGTAGTAAACCTGTGATTGTATCGAATGTGGGAGGACTTCCTGAAGTTGTGGAAAGTAATGTCACTGGTTATATAGTTCCACCTAAAGATTCTATTAAGACAGCAGAGGCAATTGAAAAGCTAATATTAGATGAAATAATGAGAAAACAGATGGGAGTAAATGGAAGAGAAAGAGTTAGGAAACTTTATAATTGGGATGATAACGTAAAGCAAATGATAAATATTTATAAGGATATTATAAATGCTTAAAGTATTGACAATATTAGGTGCAAGACCACAGTTTATAAAAGCCGGCTCAGTAAGTCGAGAAATAAAAAGGCAGAAGGAAGAAGGTAGATGTATTGAAGAAATAATCGTTCATACAGGTCAGCATTATGATGCAAATATGTCTGATATATTCTTTGATGAGATGAAAATTCCAAAGCCAAACTATTTTCTAGGTGTTGGTGGCAAATCTCATGGTGCTATGACTGGTCAGATGATTGAGAAAATTGAAGAAGTTGCTCTTAAAGAAAAGCCTGATTGGATAATGGTCTATGGAGATACAAACTCTACTCTAGCTGGAGCTATAGTTGCTAGTAAGCTACATATTAAATTAGCTCATATCGAAGCAGGTCTACGAAGCTTTAATATGAATATGCCAGAAGAAATAAATAGAATCTTAACAGATAGGGTTAGTAGCTTACTTTTTTGTCCAACTAATACGGCTATACAAAATCTTAAAAATGAAGGATATGATAATTTTAATTGTAAAATTATAAGTTCTGGTGATGTAATGCAAGATGGAGCTTTATTCTACAAAAAATTAGCAAAGAAACCTTCAACCTTTAGCCCTCAATCTTCTAACTTTATCCTTTGTACTATTCATAGAGCTGAAAACACTGATAATATAGATAGATTGAAACAAATTTTTTCAGCACTTAATGAAATTGCCAAAGAGAAACAACTAATTTTACCTCTTCATCCTCGAACAAAAAATATTTTAGAGAAATATGATATTTCTTCTGCTAATTTAACAGTTATTGATCCAGTAGGCTATTTAGAAATGGTTTGGTTAATAGATAATTGTGAGCTTGTGATGACAGATAGTGGAGGTCTTCAAAAAGAAGCTTATTTTTTTGCTAAGCCGTGTATTACTCTAAGAGATGAGACTGAATGGGTTGAATTAGTTGATCTTGGAGTAAATATCCTTGTTGGAGCTGATAAAACAAACATATTAAAAGCCTATAATGATCTAGATAAAACTAAATTGAATTTCTCAAATAGTTTATATGGAGATGGTAATGCTAGTAAAATAATTGTAGAAACTATTTTAAGCTATGAAGGTGAATAAATGAAAAACTTTGCATTAATTGGAGCTGCTGGGTATATAGCGCCAAGACATATGAAAGCTATTAAAGAAACTGGTAATAGTCTGGTTGCATCATATGACGTGTATGACGGAATTGGTATTATGGATAGCAATTTTCCAGAAGCTGAGTTTTTTACAGAGTTAGAAAGATTTGAGGATTTTATAGAAAAATTCAATAGAAAGAATCAAATAGATTATATAGGTATAACTACACCAAATTATTTACATAAAAGCCATATTCGTATAGCTCTCAAAAATGGGGCTGACGCTATATGTGAGAAGCCTCTTGTTTTAAATCCATCAGATATAGATGAGTTAAAGCTTATAGAAAAAGAGACTGGTAAAAAAGTTTACAATATTCTGCAATTACGGCTACATGATTCTATTATCGCGTTAAAGGAAAAAGTTACAAAAGAGCTAAAAGAGAATCCTAACAAAATATATGATATAGATTTAACATACTTAACAAGTCGTGGTAAATGGTATTTTGAATCTTGGAAAGGTAAAGAAGACAAGTCTGGAGGTATAGCATCAAATATAGGTGTTCACTTCTATGATATGCTTTGTTGGATATTTGGAGATGTAGAAGAAAATATCATTCATATTAAGCAAGCAGATACAAATGCAGGATACTTCAAATTAAAGAATGCTACTGTTAGATGGTTTCTTTCCGTAAACTATGACTATATTCCAGAAGATGTAAAAGCAAAAGGTCTTAAAACATATCGTTCTATTACTGTAGATGGTAATGAGATAGAGTTTAGTGGAGGCTTTACTGATTTACATACAAAAAGTTATGAGCATATTCTATATGGTGGTGGCTTTGGGCTTGATGAGGCTTATGGATCTATTCGTACTGTTTCAACTATTAGAAATTTACCTGCTATTGGTCTTGAAGGAGAGTATCATCCGTTTTGTGAGAAGGTAGAAGGTAGAAGGTAGAAGGTAGAAGGTAGAAGGTAGAAGGTAGAAGGTAGAAGGTAGAAGGTAGAAGGTAGAAGGGAAATGGCAAGTAGTTATCGTGATTTAGTTGTGTGGCAAAAGGCTATGGAACTTACAAAACAAGTCTATGCACTTACCAATAACTTTCCAAAAGAAGAAGTTTATGGTTTAACTTCTCAAATAAAAAGATCTTCAATATCAATTCCTAGTAATATAGCTGAAGGAAAAGGTAGAAACACGGACAGAGAATTTGTAAGATTTTTACAAATATCTTTGGGCTCATTATATGAATTACAGACTCAATTAGAGTTGGCAAAGAGTTTTAACTATATAAACGATATAGAAAATATTCTAAAACTATCAATAGAGATTGAAAAAATGTTAAACAAATTAATAACAGTAAAAGGAGGCAGAAATGTCTAATAAAAAATCTTCTTCCTTCTTCCTTCATCCGTCCTCCTTTATGGATGATAATGTAACAATAGGCGAAGATACTAAAATCTGGCATTTCTGTCACATTCACTCAGGTGCTCATATTGGGTCTAAATGTTCACTAGGACAAAATGTAAATGTTGGTAATAATGTTAAAATTGGTAATGGTGTCAAGATACAAAATAATGTTTCTGTATATGAGGGTATAGAGCTTGAGGATTACGTATTTTGTGGTCCCTCAATGGTTTTTACTAATGACTTAACTCCTAGGGCTAAATACCCTAAAGGTAAAGAAGCATATAAGAAAACATTAGTTAAATATGGTGCATCAATAGGCGCAAATGCAACTATAGTGTGTGGCAATACTATAGGTAGATGGGCTATGATAGCTTCTGGAGCAGTTGTGACAAAAAATGTGGCAGATTATGCTTTAGTTGCAGGTATACCCGCTAAGCAGATAGGCTGGGCTTGTGAATGTGGTAGTGTACTTAAGAACATAATTAAATGTGATGATTGTAACAGAAAGTATAAGTTAGAAGATAATAAACTGGTGCAAATATAATGGAATTTAGAGACTTAAAAGCACAATATAAGGCTTTGAAAAAAGAGATAGATACAGCTATTTTTAACGTTTTAGAGTCTGGACAGTATATTGACGGAGTTGAGGTTAAAGAGCTAGAGAAAGAGCTAGCTGAATATGTCGGAGTTAAGCATTGTATAACATGTGCTAATGGTACAGATGCTTTGACGATTTCTCTTGCAGCGTTAGGTATTGGCAAAGATGATATTGTTCTAGTACCTGACTTTACATTTTTTGCATCTGCTGAATCTGTAGCTTTTGTAGGAGCTACTCCGGTGTTTGTGGATGTCGATGAGCAGACATATAATATTTGCCCAAAGAAAATTGAAGAAACTATTTTAGAATTACAGCAAAAAGGTTATGCCAATCAAGTAAAAGCTATAATGACTGTTGACTTATTTGGACTACCTGCAGATTATCCAGAAATCCAAAAAATAGCCGATAAATATAACTTATTAATAATAGAAGATGCTGCTCAAGGATTTGGTGGTAGTATTAATGGTCAGAAAGCTTGTAGCTTTGGTGATATAGCTACAACTTCATTTTTTCCTGCTAAGCCTTTAGGCTGTTATGGTGATGGTGGGGCTATTTTTACTAATGATGATGAGTTGGCAGCTTTTATACGCTCGTATGTGGTGCATGGTAAAAATGGCAATGACAAGTATGATAATATTCGTATAGGTGTTAATTCTAGATTAGATAGTATTCAAGCAACTATTTTACGAGTTAAATTAAAAGCTTTTAAAAACTATGAATTAGATACGGTAAATAAAGTAGCAGATAAATATAATCAAGAGTTAAAGAGTAAAGGACATCAGTTACCATATATCCCACAAGGGTATATTTCTAGTTTTGCCCAATATACTATTAGGTTCGAGTCAAAAGAGGCTAGAGATAATTTACAAAAAGAGTATGCTAATAAAAATGTGCCAACTATGATTTATTATAATAAGCCAATGCATAAGCAAGGAGCTTTTAAAAATAAATTGATAGAGTTGGATTGTTTTACAGGTTCTCAAGACTTGTGTGATACTGTTTTGAGTTTGCCGATTAATTTATATGAGAAATTATGATTTATGAAATTTGTGGTTTAAAGTATGATATTAATACTATAAATTTAGACGAAAGTTATTCTACTATTTTGTCCAATGAGCTTGAATTATATAAGATTTATACTAAGAGTAGTGAAGAAAATACAATATCATTAAATATTGAGTCAGTTGATGACTATCCTTATTTTTATAAATCAAGCCTATGTAGTCCTAGTATTATGGAAGCGTCACAAAACTATTTGATTATAAAAAATGGTAGTCTGTTACTACAGTATGTGTTTAATAGTAGCAAGGAAGTTTCTGAGGTAAATATTTATATTAAGAAAACTGTTAATAATTTGAAAAAGTTAATATCTAAATTCATAAATATTCAATTCACATCACATGCTGAAGCTATTGGGCAGTTTATACATGAACTGGTTTTTATACCTATCTCTATTCTTTCATCAAGTACAATAGCTGTTCATGCGTCTTCAATATATAACCCACAAACGAATGTGGTAAATATATTTGGTGGAACTGGTGGAGTAGGTAAAAGTTCTACATTACTTGAACATGCTCACAGATATGGAGTAGAATCTAAATTTCTAGCAGATGACTTTACCATATTAAATAGTGATGGAGATGTTGTTCCTAATTATGCATACCCGAAAGTTTATGGTTATAATTTGGTTGGTAAGTTTTCTGAGATGGTTAGTATTAAAGGTCTTTTCAATAATTTCTCCTGGATGTTTAGGAGATCAGTTTTTGGAGAAAATAGAGTAAGAAGAAGGGTATCTCCGAAATGTTTGATGGGTACTGATTTACTTAGTTCATATGGATTATCAAAATGTTACTATATATTGCTAAAGTATAATATTGATAATATAACTGTAGTTGATGTAGATATTGACAAAGCAGCTGAAATTTCATGGAATATTGTTCAAAATGAATATAATCAAGCACTATTTAATTATTTAGTATGGTGTCAATTAGAAATATTTTTAGATAATAAAACATATATACCATCTTTAGCTGAAGTTGAAAATAATTATAAATCCAAATTTAAAAATGTATTTAAAGAAATGCCTATTAAGGTTATTAAGATTCCTAAAAGTTTTAATCATGAGCAAGTTCTTAGTAATATTATTAGTGAGGTTGAAAATATTTAGTGATGAAAATACTTGTTTTTTTAACAACTAGTTTTCCTGCATATGGGGGAGAGCAATTCATTGAGAATGAAATAAATTATTTATCTAAACATTATGATAGAGTTTTCATTATAAATAATAAACCTTTAAATAATCTATGTCGTGATACTCCAAGTAACATTTATGTTGAGTCTGCTTATAATAAAGAGTCTAAGAGAAGTGTTGTAAATATTCTTCTATCTTTATTTAAATTTAAGAAGATGCTTTTCTCAGAGATTCTAAAAGTTGGAATATCTCACAAAAAAATAATAAAAATGATTTCATGGATAGTTAATGCTAATAGCTACCATTATGCGATTAAAAGAATCTATCAAAAATATCAAATTAGTTCTAATATGAAAATAGATTTTTATAGCTACTGGGGGTCTCCTGCAGCATTGTGTCTTGCTAAGCTAAAATCAGATAATAATTGTTTTACCTTTAATCGTTTACATCGATACGACATATATGAAGAGAGACAAGTTGATAATTACCTTCCTTATAGAAAATATATTTATTTGAATAATCATCAGTTTATTATATGCAAATCAGCAGAAAAATATTTATTAGAAAATTATAACTTTATGAATAAGAGTAATATATCTTTATCATATCTTGGAACTGAAAGCATTATAAAATATAAACTATCTTCTAATACTTATGATTTTAACGTCATAAGCTGTTCTTATGTCACAAAAGTTAAAAGGGTTGATCTAATAGCAAAAGCTATAATATTGTTAGCAAGTAGATTAAAAAATATAAAAATTGGTTGGACGCATATAGGTGGTGGTAGCTGTTTGAAAGAGGTCGAAAAGATATTGAAACAAAAGCCAAATAATTTAGATGTGAATCTGCTAGGGGAATTATCAAACACTGAAGTTAAAGAACACTATAAAAATTATGGTTATGATATGTTTATCAATTTAAGTGAAAGTGAAGGAGTCCCTGTGTCTATGATGGAAGCACAAAGTGCTTTTATACCAGTCTTTGCTACAAATGTTGGAGGCGTTTCTGATATCGTAAATAATGATAATGGGTGGCTAGTTCCTAAAGATATATCTCCAGAAGAGGTTACCGATATGCTTTTTCACACTATTACTAATCCAAATTGTAAGGATTATTTGTTAAGTAAAGCAAATTTATCTAACAAACATTGGCAGAAGTTATTTCATGCTGAAAGAAACTATCCTGCTTTTTTAGATGAAGTAGATAGATTAAGTCTAAGATATGATTAAAAAGTTTTTAACTTATGGAATAGGATCAATAGGCTCGGCTGCTATTAGCTTTTTTACAGTTCCTTTTATAACTAGGGTTTTATCTCCTGATAACTATGGTAAAGGTACACTATATATAACTATTATTACACTCTTATTTTACATATCTAATGCTGGTTTAGATATGGGATATATGCGTTTTTTTTATGAGAAAAAAACTAGAGAAGAGCAAGTAAGATTATTTTATCAATGTCTTATTATAGTTTTGAGCTTAGCATTTTTTATATCTGTAAATTTCTTTTTTTTTAGATGTAATATTTTAGACTTTTTCTTTCAATCTAATAGTTTTGTGTTATATTTATCAATTATCTGTGGCTTAACTCTTTATATACTAAATCGCTTTATCATGCTATCTATTCGCATGCAGCAGAAAGCATTTCTATATTCATTAGCGCAGATTTTAAATTCTATAGGTTATTTAATAGGATTATTTGTTTTTTATTATATTTTCAAAATCTTTAGCTTTAAACTCATTATTTATTCTCAGCTAATATCTCTATCTGCTGTTTCATTATTTTTAATTTTGTTAGATTTGGATAGATGGAAGGTTGTAAAATACTTTGATTCATCAGTATTTTACAAAGGATCATTAAAAGAAATATTTAAATATAGCTGGCCATTTATATTTTCCTTTATAACCATTTGGGGAATGCAATATATAGATAGGTTATTTTTAATCAAATATGGTAGTTTCTATGAGTTAGGTATATATAGTGCTAGTTTTACCTTAATTGCTCCATTAGTGGTTTTACAGTCAACCTTTGGGACTATGTGGGTTCCCATAGGTAATAAGCTTCTATTACATACCTCTAAAAAAGCAAAAGTTATATATTCTTTTCTGTACCAAAACTTAATGTCTTTATTTTTTGTTGGCATGCTTTTTGTTTTTTTATTTAGAGAACCTTTGTCTTGGATATTAGGTGAGAAGTTCCGCGAAGCTATCAATATTTTTATGTGGCTTTTATTTATTCCGTTTTTTAATCTTCTAGGGCAATTACTTAATGCAGGTATCATTAAAACTAAAAAAACTATGTGGAATATTTGGGCAAGCATTTTAGGATTCTTAGCTAATATAATAAGTTGTTTTATTTTTATACCTATGTTGGGAGCTGAAGGAGCTGCTTTGTCTTTGGTAATAGGGTCTTTGGTGTTTTTCCTTGTAAAAATGTATAGTAATCAATATCTTTTTCCATATAGGTTAAATAATAAATTTTCAATTTTAAATATAGTATTATTCTGTATTCTATTTGTTATAAGTAGAGAGGAAAATTTAGGAGTAATAATTTACTTTATATGTTTTCTAATTTTCTTATTACAATTAACATTTTTATTTAAGAAAAAAAATATTCAGAGCTTTAAATTACTGAAGAAAACTTTGAATAAAATTTAGGTATTCTCATGTGTAATAATATTGTTATACTTAAGATATTTTTATTTAAATAAGGTTTTGTTTGTATGAAAACCTACATATTTGATCTAGATAATACACTTTACCCATATAATAATGGCTTATTTGACAGCCAAATGGCGAGAATGAGTGACTATATTAAATTAAAACTAAACATATCAGATACTGAAAAAGCTGATGCCATTCGAGATGAATTATATTATGAATTTGGTTCTACTATGCTTGGTATGATGCGCTATCATAGCATTGAACCCAGGGAGTTTCTAGATTATATAGATGATATTGAGATTAGTCACTTCAAGCCAAATGAAAGGCTAAATAAGTATATCGATGAGCTAAGAAAAGATAATCGTACTTATATTTTTACCAATGCTTCCAATTTTCATACAGATAGAGTCTTAAAACAATTAGGTTTAGATGATAGTTTTGATGGAATTTTGACTATTGAGGATACGGGTTTAGTCTCTAAGCCAAAAACTAAATATTTTGAAATAGGACGAAATAAGTTTGATATTGATTTTACCAATGCTATTTTCTTTGAGGATTCATCACATAACCTAGTTCCAGCGAAACATCTAGGAATGGAAACAGTATTAATTCATGCCGATGATCATAAGTCAGAGGCTAATTTCTACGATAATCAAGAAATAGACTATTATGTGAAAGATGTGGAGTCTTTTTTTGATGGTAAGTATTTAGCTAGAAGATAGTGAAAAAAGAATACAGTTATCCTGAACTGGTTGCTGAGCGTAGTCAAAGTACAGGATCTCCTAGATATGGTGATAGGTATAGAGATTCCGGATCAAGTCCGGAATGACCAAAATGTAGTTGGTGACAAGTAGTTGTGTTAGAAGTAAAAAAAGTATAGTCATACCCGCGCACATTCGACTTCGCTCAGTGACCGAGGGTATCTTTTAACCGATGATTATGATTTATGAGATTTCCTCCTTCGAGAAAATCACCGAGTAGTAAGGTAAAAGCTTATTATTACTAATCTTTTTTGTTATAATAACTGTAGTTATCATAATCTGTATTATTATATGAAGTTTTACAATCGTGAGCAAGAGTTAGCCATTTTGTCAAAAGCGGATGAATTAAAGTCTAAAAAATCTATAATGACTATGTTAATTGGTAGAAGAAGAATAGGCAAAACAACACTAGCATTATATAACTATACTAAAGATAAGGTTCTTTACTTGTTTGTGGCTAAAAAAGCTGAGTCGTTATTGTGCCAAGATTTCTGTAGAGAAATAACAGATAAATTAGCTGTTAAAATTTTTGGAGAATTAACAAAGTTTGAAGATGTCTTTGAATATCTTATGAATTTAGGAAAAGGACAGCCATTTACAGTTGTTATTGATGAGTTCCAAGAGTTTCTTAAGATTAATCCTTCAATATATTCTAGCATGCAAAAAATATGGGATTTAAATAAAAACGATTCAAAAATTCATCTGATAACCTCTGGTTCAATATATCATCTTATGAAAAAGATATACGAAGATGTTGGAGAACCTCTGTTTGGTCGTTGCGACTTTAAGATAGAGCTCAAGCCTTTTAAGCCACAGGTTTTAAAACAGATTTTATCAGATAATAATAGTTACTCATCAGACAACATGCTTGATTTCTATATTATGACAGGAGGTGTTGCCAAGTATATTGAACTTTTGGCATTAAATAATAGTTTTGACTTAGAATCTATGATAAATGTCATTGTAGAACCGAATTCTGTATTTCTAAACGAAGGTAAAAATAGGTTGATAGAAGAATTTGGTAAGGACTATGGCACTTATTTTTCTATACTTAGTTTGATAGCAGAGTCAAAGACATCTAGGTCAGAGATTGAATCTATTCTCCAAAGTAATATTTCTGGACACTTACATCGGTTAGAGCATGATTATTCTATCATAAAATCGATAAAGCCAATTAATTCAAAGCCTAATTCGAAAGTGCAGAAATATCAGATTGTTGATATATTTTTGGCATTTTGGTTTCGATTTATATTTAAATATCAATCTTTAGTAGAAGCAGAAAATTTCCTGAAATTAAAAGAGTTGATTTATAGAGATATTCCTATATTTAAGGGCAAGATTCTTGAAAAATTATTTATAGAGATTCTCAAAGAAAAACAAGATTATACAAAAATAGGCTCATACTGGGAAAGAGGCAATAAAAATGAAATTGATATTGTAGCAGTAGATGATATTTCTAAAAGATTATTAGTTTGTGAAATTAAGTTGAATTCTAAAAAGTTAAATCTTCAAACATTAATTCTAAAGTCACAAAAGCTACTAGATTACTATAAGGATTATAAGGTCAAGTATGAACTGCTATCATTGCAAGATATTGATAGGTTATTGGGCTAGGAAATTTGTAGTGGATATTTTTTAGTTGGTATAGCTAAAATCATATAAAAGTAGTGGACTATAATTATGATTTAGAGATTCCCTCCTACGAGGGAATGACAAAAATGTATAGTCACACCTACTAAGTCGGGTATCTTTAGAGTAGTGGTTATGGTTTAGAGATCCCCATCTTCATGGGATGATTTATATAGTTAATTAATCCAATTAATATCTTTACCATGGTGTAACAGTTATCTTTTTATCTAGACCACAGTTCATTTTTGATTTTATTCTTTCTAGACTTTCAGATGTCTGTAACCCAGATTTTGCATCAGAGTATTGAATTACATGACTAGCATTTATTAAAGCAAATTTTATAGAATCTTCAATACTGTTTCCTTTGTAAATATTTGCACAGAATGTTGAGCTAAAAGCATCTCCTGCACCAAGTGTATTTACAACATTTTTAATATGCAAAGATTCACTATGATATATTTTATCTTTGGTAGCTGCGTATATTCCATTTGCGCCATCAGTTACCATTATTAGTCTAACTCCAAGGTCTAAGCATATTCTAAAAAAGTCTTTTAATCTAAAAGTGGCATTTAGAAAATCACTTCTGTCTTCATCATGAAGCGTATCTAATCTATCTTTTGATTCAGTTACTTCCTTATCGTCTGAAGAAAGTAATGAAAGCATTAGTTTTTGAGCTTCTTGATAGTTTAAAACTAATATATCAATGCCAAACATAGAGTCTTTTATAAAGCTTTCTCCAACGCTTAGCTGGCTAGAGCCTGGATTTATAGCTACTTTAGTATTATTTTCTGATGCAAGTTTGACTATCTCAGGTAGTCTAGCTGCAGAAGATTTGCTTAAAGATGTTATATATATAAAATCACTATCAATTATTGCTTTAGATGGTAAATCATCTTCTAGAATATCTTTATTTGCACCTCTATAAGCAAATATGGTTCTATCACCACTTAATGTAGGAATTACATATGATGTTGCTGTGCCGTAAGTATTTGAGTATCTTATATTTGAAATATCTATACCAAAATCTTTAAGTTCTTGAGTTATTTTTTCACCTGTAATGTCTTTACCTATTTTACCAAAAAAGCTAACATCTATATTTTGCTTTTTAAAAGAGACAGCAGCATTAGTTGCACCACCACCAGAAAAAGAGTTATGTTCTTTTACTTCAATTTTTGCTCCTTCTTCAAGTAGCATAAAAGATTGGGTAGTGTCTTTTTTCTGCATGTTCATAGTAAACATTTCTTCATATTCTATAATAGTATCTAGAGTTGCACCACCAATAGTTAGGGCTTTTAGAGTTTTCATTTTTACAAATTTTTATAGTAAACAAATTATTTGGTAGATAGCATATCATCAAATAATAGAGGCGTAAATGTTTTAAATACCTTAAAGATTTGAAAAAATAAACCTTTTTTATAGAAAAATCATCTATTAATTAGTATTATTTCACCAAAATGTTATTTTATTGCATATTATATTTTTTAAATATTATAAGGAGATTTTTAAAATGCCTTCTAAGCCAGTCAAAAAGGACCATCGTGGCTTTATTATGCCTATCGGAGGTGGTGAGGATAAGTTCGCAAGTCCTACCGTGTTAGAGAAGTTTATAGAGTTATCAGGTGGAGAAGAAGCAAAAATAGCTGTAATACCTACAGCATCTAAGCTACCAGATACAGGTGATATATATGTTGATATTTTTAAAAAAATGGGCGTCAAAGAGGCCTATAATTTAAGAATTGAGACTCGCCTTGAAGCAACTACTAACAAAGAGTATCAAGATTTACTTTCTCAGTGTACAGGTATTTTTATGACAGGTGGAAATCAACTTTTGCTTTCCACGACTTTAGGGGGTACTCCTATAGCTCAGCTTATTCGTAGACTAAATGCTAAAGGAGTTAATGTCGCAGGTACATCTGCAGGAGCAGCATTTATCTCTGGGTTTATGATTGCAGGCGGTCAAGCTGGACTTATGCCTAGATGTAACATGGTTAATTTAGCCCCAGGTCTTGGTTTAACAAATAAGCTTTTAGTTGATCAACATTTTTCTCAAAGAGATAGATTAGGTCGACTTCTTGCTGCACTTTCATATAATCCATATATGGTTGGTGTTGGTATAGATGAAGATACTACAGCATTATTAAATGCTGAGAATGTCATTGAAGTTGTAGGTTCTGGTATGGTAACAATCATTGATTTTTCTCATTTAAAACATTCATCATTACACAATGCTCGTAACAATGCGCCTATTAGTTTGGTAGATATCCGTATGCATATGCTATTAGAAGGGCAAAAATTTGATCTAAATACTTGTTTAGTAGAATACTAATCATAAAAATTCTTTTATAATCTCTTTATTAGTCAATCAGACTATGTTTATCAACAATATACACTTTAACTTTAAATAGGGTGAAATATGCAGAAAATTATAATTCATGGTGGTTGCGGTGCTAGAGAGGACAAGAATACTTCTTTTGGAGATTATCATCAGCATTTGTTGCCAATAATTAAAAAATCATATGAGTATCTCAAACAAGTTGATGATGCTAATCAAGCGGCAATTTTTGCTGCCAAACTTTTAGAAGATGATGAGATTTTTAATGCTGGAACAGGTTCAAGAGTACAGCAGGATGGTCAAATAAGAATGTCTGCATCAATAATAGATAGTCAACATAAGAAGTTTGCAGGTGTGATTAATATACAAAATATTAAAAATCCAATAGAAGTTGCTAATCGATTAATGCAACAGCATCATAGTGTTTTAGCTGCAGAACAAGCAACTACATTTGCCCATGAGGTTATGAAATTGCCTAAGTATAATCCAATGACTGAAAAAAGATATCAAGAGTATCTAGAGCTTAAGAAAGGTTATACAGGGACAATAGGTGTTGTAGCTTTAGATTCTAAAGGAAAAATATGTGCAGTAACTTCTACTGGAGGTGCTGGATTTGAATATCCTGGTAGAGTGGGGGATAGTCCAACAGTTGCTGGAAACTTTGCAAATGATGATATGGGTATTTCTTGTACAGGTATTGGTGAGCATATTTTAAATCAAGCAGTTGCTGCTAAAATTGCTACAAGGGTGAAAGATGGTATGGATTTATCTGAAGCTGTAAATAAATCAATAGCAGAAAGTGATGAGTTAGGTGACTATGTTGGTCTTATCGCAATAGATAAAAAAGGTAGTATTTGTTCAGAATCAACATCAATAGCACAGACTTTATATGCTTATGCAAGTGAGAATGAAATAAAAACATTTTATGATGAAAAAATCTTGTAAAAACATGTTGACTTAAAAGCAATAGTGCGTAATAATATACGTCATTGGCCTGATAGCTCAGTCGGTAGAGCAGAGGATTGAAAATCCTCGTGTCGGTGGTTCGATTCCGCCTCAGGCCACCATTATTTTAAAGATTGTCGGAGCATAGCGCAGTTTGGTAGCGCATCTGGTTTGGGACCAGAGGGTCGGGGGTTCAAATCCCTCTGCTCCGACCATTTTTGATGCGTCCGTAGCTCATCTGGATAGAGCATCGGCCTTCTAAGCCGAGGGTAGCAGGTTCGAATCCTGCCGGACGTGCCATTACAATAATTGATTAGCAATTTGTAATGGTGGTTGTAGCTCAGTTGGTAGAGCCCCGGATTGTGATTCCGGTTGTCGTGGGTTCAAGTCCCATCAATCACCCCAGATATTGCGGACGTGGCGAAATTGGTAGACGCACTGGATTTAGGTTCCAGCGGGCAACCGTGGGAGTTCGAGTCTCCCCGTCCGCACCACACTTTATATTTTCTTACAATTTACTTGCAAAGATTTTTTTCACAGTATAAAGTACATTATCTAATTATATTTCTGATTTTTGTATTTAATGAATAGGCTTTCAAAAAAACATATATTATTTGCCTCTGCTAGTACTATAGTTGAATGGTATGATTTTATGCTTTTTGCATATTTAACGCCAGTTATTGCCCAGATATTTTTTCCTGATATTAATAAATATACAGCGATACTAATGACTTTTGGAGTTTTTGCTGCAGGTTTTTTTATGGGGCCAGTGGGAAGTATTGTTATGGGAAGTTTTGGAGATAGGTTTGGAAGAAAAAAAGCATTAATTGTATCTATCGTTATGATGATAGTTCCAATGTTTGTTATAACTTGTTTACCGGTGTATAGCAGTATAGGTTTTTTTGCACCGATAATTTTAGTATTAATGAGACTACTTCAAGGATTCTCTATAGGTGGCTCATATGGTGGAGTTATGGTTTTCATGATTGAATCAGCTAAGCCAAACCGAAGAGCTTTTGTTGCGAGCTTTGCTACTATGTCATCAGGTACAGGTGTTTTTCTAGCCTCTCTTGTTGCGATGTTACTGTTTGGTATATTTAGTCAAGAAACTATAAATCTATGGGGATGGAGAATAGGCTATATTATAGGATTAATTTTAGCGATAATATCTTTGTTTATGAGGTTGTCGATTCCAGAAAGTTATTCTTTTGAAAAACTACAAAATGAAGGCGAAGTATGTGCGACACCTGTTAGAGAAATGTTTAAAAAACAGGCGAAACCTTTATTCTTTGCTATTACGTTATCAGCATATGCTAATATTATTTATTACTTAATTCTGTCATATTTACAATCACATTTTACAGAACTACATTATTCTGAATTTTATTCTTTAGCTATAATTACAATTTTTAGTTTACTTTTTTCTTTTTCAGCTCCTTTATGGGGACTCTTGAGTGACTATTTTGGGAGAAAATCATTAGTCAAATTTTCTATAATTATTTATATATTTTTATCATATCCAAGTTTTATGATAATGGGACAGGGTTTGACTTATCTTATTATTTCTATGATTATTTTAAGTCTTCCTTTAATGGCTGTTTGGGGATCTTATGGAGCTTTCGCCCCTGAGTTATTTAATACAAGATATCGTTATAGTGGTAATGCATTAAGTTATAATATAGGGAACTCTTTTTTTGGAGGAACAATACCTTTTATAGCTACTTCGCTTGTAGTTTCAACTGGAAGTTTGCTAGCTCCTGCATGGCTCTTAATAGTAGCTTCGATTATTATGATTCCGATAGTATATCTTATGCCAGAAACTAGAAATTAATATTTTTATATAAAATCCTAGGGCTTTGTATAAAAAAAATTAAATGCTATACTTTAGTAGGTGTCTTAGGTAAGAGGATAGCACTTTGGATTTTTGGTTAATTATAGGTGTTTTTGTAATTTTATGTTTCTACTTGATAATAGAAAACATAATTCATAATATTAGTATTAAAAGTATTCCAATTAGAATTCATGTCAATGGTACTAGAGGTAAGTCTAGTGTTGCTAGACTTATTGCTGCTGGAGTTCGAGCTGGTGGCTATACAACTGTAGCAAAAACTACAGGTACTCTTGCAAGGTATATTGATGTAGATGGCTCAGAAACTCCAGTTTTTAGGATAGGTTTTAGTAATATTGCGGAACAAGTTAAAATTATGTTTAAAGCAAAAAGAGCTAAAGCAGATGCTATTATTATAGAATGTATGGCATTGCAGCCTTTGTTACAATCTTTATGTGAACTTAAACTTATAAAAGCAACACATGGTGTTTTGACAAATGCACGACCTGACCATTTAGATGTTATGGGTCCAACAGAAAGAGATGTAGCTAAGGCATTAGCAGGAACAGTTCCTATTAACTCTAAATACTTTACAGCAGAAGATGTATACTTAGATTTCTTTGAATATGCATGTAAAGATAGAGGGAGCCAGTTAATTGCAGCTACAGTTGATGATGCTGAGAAAATATCTGATGAAGAAATCAATAAATTTGTATATTCAGAATTTAAAATTAATGTTGCTTTAGCTTTGAAAGTTACAGATGATCTTGGTATTCCTAGAGATGTTGCACTTAAAGGAATGTGGGAAGCAACTCCAGATCCTGGCGCGATGACTGAGTATAATTTCAATATTAAAGATTCAGAAATGAATTTTGCTAATGCATTTGCAGCTAATGATCCAGTATCTACTAAAATGCTGTGGGATAAACTCTATGATAAGTATAGAGAGTGTCAAAAGAAAGTTCTTGTTGTCAACTGTAGAGCTGATAGAGAAGATAGATCTAAGCAAATAGCTGAAGCTATATTAGGGTGGGAAAAGCCAGATTTAGTTACTCTTATAGGTACAGGAACAGATGTATTTGTATCTTTTTATAAAAAATATGCTAAATCTCTAGGTATTAAGCCAGAGCAAGTTATTATTTGTGAAGACATGAAACCTTTACAAATTCTTGAGAAAATTTATTCTACACAAAAAGCAGAGTCTTATATGCTTGTAGGTGTTGGTAATATTAAAGATATTGGTATGGACTTAGTTGATTATTGTGATCAAAGCCATAAAAGTAAACATGATTTGTGATTTTAAGATATAAATAGGAGAAAATATGGATCCATTAACGCTCTCGATCGGGATTGGTCTAATAGTTGGACTAGTTTTTGTTTCACTTTTAGGCTTATCTACAGGTGGTATGGTGGTACCAGGATACTTTGCTTTAGAAATGGGTGCTCCTGATAGAGTTATAGTTACTATTTTAATATCAATAGTAATATTTGGTATAGTTAGGCTTATGTCAAAGTTTATGATTATCTATGGTCGAAGAAGGATTGCGATTACAGTATTATTATCTTTTATTTTAGGTACTGTTTGTAATATTCTATTTTCACAGTATTTGACTACTAGCTTTTATTCGAATAATCTTCAGGTAATTGGATATATTATTCCTGGACTTATAACTTTGTCGATTGATAGACAAGGGCTTATCGAGACAATAGGATCTTTATTAATAGCATCTATTGTTATACGTTTATTATTAATAGTTTTAATTGGACCTCAAATAGTAGGAATATAATATGAAAACGATGTATTGGCACCGTAAATTTTTATCTCGCTATATAATATTATTTTTATGCGCGTTTATGATTATTTCTTTGTATATTGTCGAGAAAAACTTAGTTGTTGAGACTAAGGGTTATACTCAGAAGCTACAAGCTGCAAAAATGACAGATAGAGCATTTGAGTTGACAGAAAGACTTTTTATGTCAAAGGGATATCTATGTGAAAGAATGGGCGATATTTCTTGTACAGGTTTAATAGGCTTGTCGATGACGGAAATAACAACAGATTCTGGGGATTTATATGCAAAAAGATCTTCAGTAAATCCTAATATGTCAGCTCTTTTTGTTGGTTGGTTAAGCCAACTTAATTTAAAAGAGGGTGATACTGTCGCGGTACAAGAAACAGGATCTTATCCTGCGTTAGATATAGCTATGTTAGCAGCAATAAAAACATTGAAATTAAAACCGTTAATAATCTTTTCTGCGGGAGCTTCTCAATTCGGAGCAAATAGACCAGATTTTACATGGCCTGATATTTATCATAATTTAGTAGAGAAAGGTTTATTTAACTATGATGTTTTAGGTATAACATTGGGAGGATCTCATGACAATGGTTATGGCATGACTCCAAGAGCTATTTTAAAATTAAGTGATGCTATAAAACGAAATGGTTATGAGGTAATAAATATACCATATAAAGATGCTACTAACACTTCTGTTAAAAAACGTATGGAAATTTATAAAAAAGCTGCTGGCGATGATAAGATTAAAGCTTATGTTAATGTTGGTGGTAATATGGCATCTATAGGTTTAAAACAAATAGAAACAAAACCAACAGATAACAAAGCCATTGATGAAAAGGTTGCTGCTAAAGATAAAAACACATCAAAGGTAGATAGTTCTGATAAAACTATAATTAAGCTGCATAGTTTCCCTGCAGGAGTTACAAAAAGTTTACCTCCTGAGTATAAAGCAGTAAATTCTGTAGCAGTAAACTTTTTGAAAGATGGAGTTCCTGTTATAAATGTTAGAGATATAAATAGTTCGATAATTAAAGACTATGGTTTAGCTTATAATCCATCTAGTGTTATACCTCCTGGACAAGGAGCTGTTTTTTCTCAGAAAAAATATAATACAACTTTAGCTGCAATATTACTAATAATTGATATTGCTTTAATAATCTTTATGGCATTTATTTCAAGAAAATATTTAATTTCTTTTAAAACGAAGTAGTTATAAATTGCTTTGATTTTTAATTCAATTTATTATTTAACTAATATGTTTTAATTATTGAATTATTATGTTTTGCTATTATGATCTTAATAAACTTATTTCTAGCTATTTACCTGATGAAGAAAGATATAAAATAGCTCGAGCTTTTATCTTTGGAGCTGATGCTCACGAAACGCAAGTACGAAGCTCAGGAGAGCCTTATTTTACACATCCTGTAGCTGTGGCATGCATATTAGCAGAACTTAGAATGGATGTTGATACTGTTATAGCAGCTCTTTTGCATGATGTTGTTGAAGATACTGAATATACTGCTGAAGATATATCTGAACGTTTTGGTGAAAAAGTTGCTCAACTTGTCGAAGGAGTAACAAAACTTACTCAAATTAGACATAAAAATAAAGTAGAACAGCAAGCTGAGAACTTTCGTAAGTTACTTTTGTCAGTAACAAAAGATGTTAGAGTTATATTTATAAAGTTGGCTGATAGATTACATAATATGAGAACTTTAGCACCTTTGAAACCTGAGAAGAAAAGAAGGGTTTCTAAAGAGACTCTTGATGTGTTTGCTCCGCTAGCTCATAGATTAGGTATTAATACATTAAAAGAACAGTTAGAGACGCTTGCTTTTGAAGGAATGCATCCTTATAGGTATCATATTTTAGAAGAAAAAGTTAAAAAGGTAGAGAAAAATAAGGAAAAAGTCTTTTATCAAGTAAAAGAAGCTTTGATTGAAAAATTAGGAAATCTAGCTGGTCCAGATGATATAAAAGCAAGAAAAAAGACTTTATTTAGTATCTATAATAAGATGCGGAAAAAAGGAATTTCATTTGATGAAATTATGGATATGTATGCTTATAAAGTTATTGTTCCTAATAGAATTGATTGTTATGTTGCTTTGGGAAAGGTCCATGAGCTATATAAACCAATTCCTCAGAGATTCAAAGACTATATAGCTACACCAAAAGCTAATGGCTATAGATCAATTCATACTGTTGTTTCTGGCCCATATAATATTCCGTTGGAAATACAGATTAAAACTGAGCAAATGGATCGTCAGGCTGAATATGGTATTGCAGCTCATTGGAGCTACAAAATTGGTGAAAAAACAGACAAAGCTTTACAAAGATGGCTTAAAAAAATATCTGATATTAATGTATATACAGCTAGTTCTGTTGAATTTTTGGAAAATGTTAAAGCTGATGTATTTAATAATGATGTTTTTGTCTTTACTCCTCAAGGAGAAATTGTTGAATTGCCGATAAACTCAACATGTGTTGATTTTGCTTATTTTATTCATACAGATATAGGGAATAAATGTGTTTCTGCTAAAGTAAATAGAAAATCAGTGCCTCTTAATTATAGGCTTAAACAAGGCGATCACGTTGAGATAGTCACTTCAGCAGTAGCTGATCCTAACCCAAGTTGGTTAAATTTTGTTGAAACAGGTAGAGCTAAGTCTGCTATTAAGGAATTTTTAAAACAGCAGTATAAAAATACTGACTATATAAAAGGTAAAGAGCTTGTTGAGAGCCGACTTAAAGAATTAGAAGTTGAATTAAAAGAAGTGCCAAATGAGATTATAGATGGAGCTTTGTTTAATTATGAAGGTATAGATACGATTAATAGATTTTATCTTGATACAGGTTTAGGGTTAATAGATCCAAGTAATTTTATTGAATTTATAGCTAAATACTTTGACGATATACGTAATTCATATAGAAAGTCTTTTGTTTCTAAGATTCAAATAAGATACGGAGATGATCCTCGTATAGCAGACTGCTGTTTACCACTTCCTAATGATGAAATCCTAGGAATTGTTAATGATGATGGTAATGTAGAGGTCCATAGAAAAAGCTGTAATCAATTATATGCAAAATTAAAAAGAGAAGATATTAAAGAAATTGAAGCTGATTGGTATGTCAATAGTGATGATGATCCGAGCTTTAAAACTCGTATTGCAATTACACTTAAAAATATACCAGGCTCAATAGCAAAAATTACAGCGACTCTTGCTAGAGAAGGAGTAGATATTCGTACTTTTGAGATGATATCTGTAGATAATAAATATGCAAAACTAGCTTCTATTGTTATTGTTAGAAATAGAAGAGAGCTTTATCTACTAATTCGTTTAATAAGAAAACTAGATGTTTGTGTCGATGTGGAAAGAATTCTTAATATATAAAAGGATTAAAAATTTGTTCTTGCATTAAATGCATGTAGTAATGTTTGTTGATCTAGATATTCTAACTCTCCACCAAAAGGAACCCCAAATCCAATACGAGAGATTTTTATATCGTCTCTTATCATTTGAGAGATAAAATGAGCAGTAGTTTCTCCTTCAACTGTAGGACTTATTGCAAGAATTACTTCATCAATTTCTCGAGAATCAATAATTTCTGTTAAGATATCTAACTTAAGCTCATTAGGACCAATTCCATCTAAAGGAGAGATTCTTCCATTTAAAATAAAGTATTTTCCTTTAAAAATACCTGCCTCTTCAATAGCTATCATATCTAGCATATTTTCAACTATACACAACTTAGTATCATTACGATTTGTGCTACTGCATATATTACAAATAGTATTTTCTGTTAAAGCTTGGCATTGTTGACACTTTTTAATCGACTGTGTAGCTTCTAAAAGAGAGTTGGCAATAGCAATAGCTGTCTCGGGAGACTTATCTAATAAATGTAAAGCTAATCGTTGTGATGATTTTTTACCAATAGTGGGTAACTTACGTAGAGACTCTATTACCGCGGTAATTTTTGGAGAGAATATTTTATTGTTCATTATTTGAAAGGGAAGTTCATGCCGCTTGGTAAATCAATACCAGCATCTTTTGCCATTTGTTGAATATCTGTAGAAGAAGAGTTTTCTTCAACTTTTTTAACTGCACTATTAACGGCAGCTGCAACTAAATCTTCTAACATTTCTTTATCTTCACTCATTAGAGAACTATCAATGTTTACAGATTTAACGTCATACTTTCCTGTCATTGTTATTTTTACAAGACCAGCTCCAGATTCACCTGTAACTTCCATATTGTCACGTTGTTCTTGGGCTTTTTTCATTTGTTCTTGCATTTTTTGTGCTTGTTGCATTAGCTTTGACATATCAAAGTTCATTTTAGATCCTTAATTATTCTTATTTAAAATTTCCTTTACACATTCTAATATTTGTTCACTTGAGTCTTTTATCAATGTTTTTTTTGCAATTTGTGACATTCTCTCAAGTTGAGTTTTATTTTGTGCTAAAGGCTTAATTATATCGATTAAATTTTCCAAAGTCATCTCTTGTTGTCTTAAGCAAAAACCAGCGCCATTTTTAACAATATTTTGGGCATTAAAAAATTGATGATCATCAACAGCTGAAGGTAGTGGTATAAATATTGTAGGTAGGCCTGCAACAGCACATTCTGATACAGTTAGAGCTCCTGCTCTACAAATTATTAAATCTGCCCAATCGTAAGCTTCTGCCATATCAAAGATAAAAGCAGATATATCTTTAATGTTCTCATGAGGAATGTCTTTATAGTTGTCTTTTGTTTCTTCAAATGATAGTTTACCGGTTTGATGCCAAACTTTTATATTTAGATTTTCATCAAGAGCTTTTGCTATTAAGTTTGGAATAATATCATTTATAGCTTTTGCTCCTTGACTACCTCCAATAATTAGTAGTTTTAATTGAGAATTAGAAAAATTTTTAGACTTATTATTTAAGGCTACAATGTCTTTTCTTACGGGGTTACCAACAACTTTTGTTCTAGCTAATTGTTTTTGATTGAAATAGTCTTTTATATTGTCAATTTCAAAAGCTAAACATATCTTTGTTGCAAGTTTAGCTAAAACTCTATTGGTTAAACCAATTTTTGCATTTTGTTCATGTATTATAATAGGGATTTTCTTTTGTACGGCAGCAAGACATATCGGTCCAGAGACATAGCCTCCAAAACCAATGACAAGATCGGTTTTAAATTTTTTTAATATTGAGCGAGCTTTGATTGTGCTTAATATTAGTTTTATAGGAAATGTAATTTTTCTTATTATTCCTTTTCCTCTGATGCCAGATGATTTTATGTATTGAATATTAAAGTATTTAGGAACTATGTTAGCCTCCATGCTATTAGGTGTTCCAACCCAAGTTACATTGGCTTTGTTTTGTTTTAGTAGTTCAGCGACAGCTAGGGCCGGATATATGTGTCCGCCTGTTCCACCAGCAGTTATAATAATATTTTTATTTTCTAGATTCATAAGTGTAATGACTGAGAATTTGTTTTTTACAAATTAATTTTAAAGGATTTTTATGCTATTATCATCAATTAGCTAAAATAAAAACTTGTTTTGTTAAAGAGGAAATATGTCAGAAATTAATAATAAGTATTTATATACAGAATCTAATGAGTGGGTTGACATTAAAGGTAATATTGCAAGAGTTGGGATAGATGATTATTCTCAAAATGAATTTGGTGAAATCGTTTATGTTGATCTTCCAAAACTTAGACAAGAATATTCTAAGGATGATGAGATTTGTGTTATCGAATCTGTTAAAACAGCGTCTGATATTTATTCGCCATTATCTGGAAAAGTTGTCAAAGTTAATGAAGAATTAGTTAATAATCCTAAGCTTATAAATGAGTCTTGTTATACAAAGGGCTGGATATTTGAGATAGAGATTGGCGATAGTGAAGAATTAAGTAATCTTTTAAAGCCAGAAGAATATAAGAGTTATGTTGAGTAAGAGCTATTTTATATTTATTTCTTTATTTTCTCTCTCGTTTAATACTTATGCATCAGAAGAGTATCTTAATTATTGTAAAATCTACAATCCTAAAAAAGGTATAGAGTATGAAACGCATGAAAAAATATCAGTAGATTTTTGTAAGTACTATCTAAAACTATGTAATGAAAAATATGATAATAAGTGTCATGCTGTAATGAATAGTTATCAAGGTCTATATAATACAAATAAAGTGATAGCTACGATGCATGTTCTTTATAATGATAATTTTGATAAGTCTGATAATTAGGAAATATTTTTTGTTAAAATAACATCTTAAAAGATACGGATAGTAAATTTGACTATTTTATTCTACAAGTTACATTATTTAAGTCGCCTTCAACTAAATAAAGAATACTAGTTTGATTGCCATTTGGTTTAGGACATTTAACATAATCCGAACTATCATTGTTTGCAACTTTGTCCCAAGGAACTATAGTTATTTGGTTTTTGTCTAAGTCGATAGAACCTATATTGCTATACCAAGTGCGTGCGGTAACAGTATTATTAGAGTTCACTTGATAGTAAGGCGTTTTAGCTTCGATATCAACATTTACTAAATGAGTATTATCACTAGGGTTTTCGTTAGTTTCATTTGATGTTGCTTCATATAGGTTCCAAGCTTGTTGCCAAGCACTGCCTGTACCTGGAGCATATGCCCAAGCAGCTCCAGAACACCAAGCAGCAACATTTGTTTTACATTGATATAATTCACCATTGTTACTAACGATATCGCCACTATTATATACAGTGTTTGCTTTATATTCTGGATATTTGCTAATGTCTTCACCTGTGGTTTCAGAGTATTCATTAACGGTAATGTCTAAGTCTTCTTGCCAAGCTTGAGCCCCTGGTAGTTGACTATATATTATAAGCTCATAATCTCCTGCAGATAGGTTTTCAACTTTCATATTTAGATCATAAGTATCCGTAGGAGCAATTTTAATGTCGTCTTTTCTATATACTTGATTACCATCTTTGTCCTGTAGTGTAACAGTGACATCTACTTCTTCAGAACTATGAGACATTATTTTAGCATTAATGTTTAAGTTTCCAGAAGAATCTAAAGTATATGCATTATTAAAGTCCATTAAGTGTAGCTCATTTACTAAATTTTGATCAGCAATATCATGTTCGAATCCAACATGATTGTAAGGTTTATCAGCTGTTTGATAAATATATAGAGCTGTCGTGCTAGGAATAACAGCTCCTTCAGCATTTTTCTCTCCCGCAATAAGAGCGTCATTTAATTGTTGTGAACTTAATTCATTAACTTTTTCTGCTAAAGTTTTTAAAAGATTTTCAGGAGACATATTGGCAGGTACATCTAGAAGCTTTATTTTTTCTAAAGTATTATCAGATGCTTTTGCTAGCTCTAAGTTTATTATATCGCCTTCTTTAACTTTAGATGGATTTAGATTAAATCTAGTTACTTCAATAGGATATTTATCATTAGGGTTAACAGGAGATTCTTCTTCATAGTCACGGACATATACCCAGACATTATTTTGCCCTGGCGGATTTTCACCTGGGTTTACCCACCACTGACTTTTGTAAACTTTACCTTCATAAACGACCTCTGTACCTTTATTAGGATATTCTTTATTAGGGTCATATGTAGGTATACCTGTTGAAGCTTCGATATCACCTTCTGGAAGAATAATTGTACCAGCAGCATGCTCATTTGTAAAATATACATCTATAAGATTATAAAAGCTTGCTTCAGTGTCAGCGACATCCCATTCAGCCATAATTACTTGATAACCAGTTCTTTCAGGCATTGTACAAGTAAAAGTTAATCCTTCCTTATTTGGTTGTTCATCAGGTTTCCAAAAAGGTTGAGGATCATAACAATTTAAAGGCTGATCTTCAAAACTATCTCTAGTTAGTAGTTCATTTGGATTCCAGTTTTGCTTAGTGATATAGAATTTGAAATGTCTTGAGCTATGGTTTGCTGTAAAATACCATTTAATATTTAGTGGCTGTCCTGAGGCTACTACAGTTTTTGTCCATCTGCTTTCTTGCTGTTCATCTAAGGCTATAGAATCATCTCGACCAACGGAGCCCATTTTATTATCTAATTGACCGTTGTTAAATAATCTATCACCAGCTTCAAGTGATTGAGGTTCATACATAATCCCTCCACAGTTTATATTTTGTCCTGTTTTACATAAATATGCTCGAGCAGCAGGACTCTCAACGTAGCCGTGGGAGTATGCTTGTGAACTAGCTAATATAGATAATCCTGTTAATAAAGTTATCTTATTTAATTTCATTGTTAAGCTCCTTTCTGTAAGTTTTTATAAAATAATTAACATGAATTTTATTTCATTAGAATACAATCTATCATTAATTAAATAGTCCATGGTATGTTTACTTTTGACAACGACTGTTAAAAATTGACAAGATTAGAATTGATTTTTATGCTTTTTCTACCAAACAGATAAAATTAGATATTTTTATCTAGGGTTATAATTAGTAGTTTACTAAGCTTGATAAGTAATTTACATAGTTAATGCTATACCATATAATATAGCTCGTGCGTAATTTTATATTAATAAGAAAAAGAAGAAATATATGATAAATATTACATTTCCAGATAGCTCTATAAAAGAGTTTGAAAAGGGTGTTAACTCATTACAAATTGCTAAGTCTATATCTCCTGGTTTAGCTAAAGTAACTGTGGGAGCGTATATAAATGGTCAATTAAAAGATGCTAAAGATATAATTGAAAATGATTGTGAGTTAAAGTTAATTACGACAAAGGATTCAGAAGGTCTAGAAATTTTGCGTCATTCGTGTGCTCATCTTTTAGCACATGCAGTTAAAGAGTTATATCCTGATACAGAAGTTACTATAGGACCTGTTGTGGAGAATGGTTTTTATTATGATTTTTCTTTTAAAGAGAATATTGGTGAATCAGATCTTCCTATAATAGAAAAGAAAATGAAAGATCTTGCTAAAAAAGGTACTCCAGTAAGCTATAAAGTTGTTTCTAAGCAAGAAGCTATAGAGTTTTTTAAAGCTCAAGGCGAAAAATATAAAGTTGATATAATTGATAGTATTCCTGCTGATCAACAAATTAAAATTTATACTCAAGGTGAGTTTAGTGATTTGTGTCGAGGACCTCATATTCCTAGTACAGCACTTATAAAAGCATTTAAGTTAACAAAGTTAGCTGGAGCGTACTGGAGAGGCGATTCTAATAATGAAATGTTAACTAGAATTTATGGTACTTGTTGGGCTACTAAAGAAGATTTAGATCAATATCTGCACATGTTAGAAGAAGCAGAGAAACGTGACCATAGAAAAATTGGTAAAGCTTTGGATTTATTCCACTTTCAAGAAGAGTCTCCAGGAATAGCTTTTTGGCATGATAATGGGACTAGAATTTGGCGTGAAGTAGAAGATTATATGAGAGCTTCTAACAAGAAATATGGTTGTGGTGAAATTCGAACTCCATTAATAGCAGATTTTAGTTTATGGGAAAAGTCAGGACATGCTTCAAAGTATGCTGAGAATATGTTTTCAACAAAATCTGAGAATAGAGATTTTGCGATTCGTCCTATGAATTGTCCAACTTGTGTGCAAGTTTATAATACTAAGTTACATAGTTATCGCGATTTACCGATTAGAATGGCAGAGTTTGGTATAGTGCATAGGAATGAACCTTCTGGTTCTTTACATGGTTTGATGAGAGTCAGAAGTTTCACTCAAGATGATGGTCATATTTTCTGTTCACCTGAACAAGTTGAAGAAGAAGTTATCTTAATGGTTAAGCAATGTTTTGAGGTTTATAAAAATTTTGGTTTTAATGATTTTGATGTAAAGATTGCTCTAAGACCCGATAATAGAATAGGTGATGATGAAACTTGGGATAAATCTGAGCAAATGCTTAAAAATGCTTTAGAAGCCAACAATGTTGCTTATGAGCTACTACCAGGTGAAGGGGCTTTTTATGGGCCTAAGATAGAATTTCATTTAAAAGATGCTATAGGTAGAAGTTGGCAATGTGGTACTGTACAGCTAGATTTCTCTATGCCTCAGAGGCTTGGAGCAACTTATATTGATAAAAATGGTGATAAGCAAGTCCCTGTAATGTTACATAGAGCAATAGTTGGCTCTTTAGAGAGATTTATAGGTATGCTTATGGAGCATTATGCAGGTAATTTACCATTGTGGTTAACGCCGACTCAAGTAGTAGTGACAGGAATTAGTAATAATCAGGATGAGTATTGTAGAGAAGTCTTTGAAACTCTTGAAAAAAACGGTATTCGTACTAAATTAGACTTGAGAAATGAAAAGATTGGGTTTAAAATACGTGAGCATACTCTTTTACGTGTTCCTTACCTTGTTATTCTAGGTAAAAATGAGCAAGAGCAAAAAGTTGTAAATATAAGAAAGCATAATGGTGAAACTCTAGGACAAATGTCTGTAGATGATTTTTGTGTATTCTTAAAAGAGCAAATTGAAGCTAAAAGATAATAATTTCTTTGGAGGAAAAAAGTTATTAAAACGGAAAAAAAAGCACCTGTTAATGAGCAAATAAAAGCTAAAGAGGTGCGTTTAGTTGGTGTTGATGGAGAACAAATAGGAATTGTATCGATCAATGAGGCTTTAGCATTGGCTGAAGAGGCTAATGTTGATTTGGTTGAAATGGTAGCAAATGCTAATCCACCGGTTTGTCGTTTGATGGACTATGGTAAGTACTTATTCGAACAGGGTAAGAAAAAAGCACAAGCTAAAAAGAACCAAAAACAGACGCAGGTAAAAGAAGTAAAGCTTAGACCTGTGACTGATGTAGGTGACTACCAGGTAAAACTACGCAACCTGATAAAGTTCCTAGAAAAAGGCGATAAAGTAAAAGTTACGCTAAGATTCAGAGGTAGAGAGATGTCACATAAAGAGTTAGGCATGGAAATGCTTCAACGTATGGCAAATGATGCTGCTGAACACAGTGTAGTGGAACACCAACCTAAAATGGAAGGTCGTCAAATGATTATGGTTTTAGGACCAAAGAAAAAGTAGTAAATAAAAACAACAATTAATACAATGCGGAGTATTTAAAAATGCCAAAGTTAAAAACTAAAAGTGGTGCTGCTAAGCGCTTTAAAAAGACTGGTAAAGGTGGTTTCAAACACCGTTGTGCGAATCGTGCTCATATCAACACTAAAATGACAACAAAAAGAAAACGTCATTTAAGAGGTATGAATCAAGTAGCTAAAGTTGATACTGCTAGCTTAGTTCAACAAATGCCTTACGCATAAGTTTGTTTATCAATTTTTAAAGTGGAGATTAAATTATGTCAAGAGTAAAAAGAGGCGTAACAGCACGCGCACGTCATAAAAAGGTTTTAAATCAAGCTAAAGGTTATTATGGTGCTCGTTCAAGAGTATATAGAGTAGCTAAGCAAGCTGTGATTAAAGCAGGTCAATATGCTTACAGAGACCGTAAAGTTAAGAAAAGAACATTCAGATCTCTTTGGATTGTTCGTATTAATGCTGCTGCAAGACAACACGATATTAGCTATAGCCAATTAATCAATGGTTTAAACAAAGCTGGTGTTGAGCTAGATAGAAAAGCATTAGCTGAACTAGCTGTATACAACAAAAATGCATTCGCTGCAGTTGTAGAAAAAGCAAAATCTGCTTTAGCTTAATATTATTTATATTCTAATATCTTTATAAAATCTAAGTGAAATTCTTAAATTCATTACTTATAAAAAGATTGTTTATTGTATTTTTTTTTAGTTTTGGGGTCTTTCTATTTTTTATTTTAAATGGTTATAAGTACTTTGATCTTAAAGAGTTACAAATAGCGTACAATAAAGCAGATTTGTATGTTAATAGTAATATTATAAAATCAATCTTTATATATAGTGTAATATATATACTTACAGTTTTTTTCTCAGTTCCTATTAAACCTTTTTTAAAAGTATTGGCAGGACTATTATTTGGTCTATGGTTAGGATTTATAGTTTCTTTATTTTCAGCAACTATAGGTGCTACATTGACATTTTTAGTTATAAAATATAGTTGGGGTGAAACAACTAAAGATTCAAAAATAAAAATTGTTTCACAATTTAAGTCTTTAGTAATAAAACATCCTATTTTAGTATTGTTTGTTGCTAGACTGATACCAATACCTTTTTTTATACCTAATGTTTTAGCAGCTATTTTAAAAGTTAAAAATAGTATTTTCTTTTTTACTACTTTCTTTGGGATAATACCTTTTACATTTATATATGTTTGGTTTGGTGTTCATTTTAAGAATGCTGTAATAAAAGGGACTGTAGATAATTTTGTCGATGATAAGTTTATACTAGCTGTAAGTGTATTGACAATAATGGCTCTAGTACCTTTTATTTTAAAATCTTATTATAATAAGAAAAAAAGAATAGAAAATATTTAAGCGTACTTAGTTAAACCTTTTATCTTATAAACTTTTAGCTTAACATAGCGTACTAAAGATCTATCCTGAATATGAAGAACTTCTTTGGCATTTTTAGGCTGAACTTTTTCAATATCAATTATAGACTTATTTAGTATTAGACCATGAGTATGGGTCAATAGTTTATTTTTGTTAGCAAAAGGGTTATGGTATAGAACTGATGATAAGTCTTTATTAATCTCTGTTAATTTTTTATCATTAGGGTTACTAATGACTCCCATGATTGCAAAGTTTACATCAGTATCTTCGTACTTTTTCTCATCGTAATAATTATCAGAATTATTAAATATATTTTCTTTATTTATAGGAGCCTTAGTTATGGCTTCAGCATTTACCGTTGCAAATTGTACACAACCAACTATAGCAAAAGGACATTTTAATTGTTCATAAATACGTTTGTATATATCAGCTAGAGAGTATTCTTTATCAAAAGAAAAGTATTTGACATAATAGTTTACAGGAGTGTTTTTAGGTATGAGAAAAATGCCTGTTGTAACAAATTCAGGTCCCCACATTAAAGGATCTCTTTCTGTACGGCTTACATCTGTTCGAGAAGAATAAATCATATCATTAAGTAAAATGCATTCTCCTAAATTATAAACACTTTGTGGTGAGCCAAGCTCGAAACCATAATCAAAATTACTTGCAAGAAAGCGCCTGTATTTTAGTTCCTCTGGAACAATACCATGAATTACATTATCGACATGACCAATATATGCTAAAGTTTCTGCATTATCATTTTGCTTTTCTAAAAAAATCATAACTAGTTACCTAAATTTGCCCTTTGGAATATTGTAAATAAATTAAAGTTACCTCCAGTAGTCTATATTAATTATAATTAGTTTATAATACTTAGAGAGTTTATTTTAAAGTTTTAGAGGATCAGTTAGATGTTTAAATATAGTTTTCTTGATGATTATAGTGAAGGATGCCATCCTAAGATAATTAAAGCATTAGAGGATACAAACTTAATTCAACAGTTACCTTATGGAAATGATGAATACTCCAGTCAGGCAAGAGAATTAATATGCAAACATCTTAATAAAGATAATGTAGATGTATATTTTGTTGCAGGAGGAACTCTTGCTAACTTGATATGTATTTCAAGTATTTTAAAGCCATATGAAGCTGTAATTTCTGCTAATAGTGGGCATATTGCTTTACGTGAGGCTGGTGCAATTGAAGCTACAGGACATAAGATTATTTCAGTTTTTTCTGATAATGGAAAATTAACATCTAATGATATCAAAGAAGTGATTAAAAATAACTCTCATGCTCCTCATATGGCAAAACCTAAATTAGTATATATTTCTAATTCAACAGAATTAGGAACTATATATACAAAAAAAGAATTACAGAAGCTATCAGAAGTTTGTAAACAAAATAATTTATTATTATTTATTGATGGTGCAAGATTGGGTGCGGCATTGACTGCTAAAGATAGTGATTTAAGTTTAGCTGATATTGCAGAGTTTTCAGATATATTTTGGATTGGTGGGACTAAGGCTGGAATTTTATTTGGAGAAGCAATAGTTATTCCAAATAAAAATCTAGCTGAAGAGTTTGGCTTTAATATTAAGCAAAGAGGAGCGCTATTAGCAAAAGGTAGAGTGTTAGGACTTCAATTTAGGGAATTATTTTCTAATAATCTTTTTTTTGAGTTAGCTAGCCATGCTAATAAAATGGCAGAAAAGCTTTCACAAGCAATAATTGACGCTGGTTTCAGATTATTGCAACCTACACAAAGCAACCAGGTTTTTGCTATTTTTCCAAATACTTTAATTAAAACTCTTCAAGAGAAGTTTACATTTTTTGTTATGAATGAAGTTGATGAAGAAAGCTCTATGGTACGACTAGTTACTTCTTGGGCTACAATAGAGGAAAAAGTAGATAGTTTCATAAGAGAAATAACCTAAACAAATAATGAGGGAGTCTACATGAAAATTAAATATATAATTAACGCAAAGACTAATAATATAGATAGTTTAGAAGTTAGACGAGTTCTACCAACAACAAAACAAAGAATGATTGGTCCTTGGATATTTTTTGATCATTTTGGTCCAGTTGAATTATTTGCTGGTGATTGTATGGATGTTAGACCCCATCCTCATATCAATTTAGCTACAGTTACATATTTATTTGAAGGGGAGATTTATCATAGGGATTCATTAGGGAGTGCTCAATTGATATTGCCAGGAGAAGTAAATCTTATGGTAGCAGGTAAGGGAATAACACACTCTGAACGTGAAAGAGATGAGGTTAAATTAAAAAACCGTATCCTTCATGGTATACAGCTTTGGTATGCTTTACCTAAGCATTATGAAGAGATTGAACCTACTTTTTATCATTATTCAAGTGAGGAGTTACCAGAGTTTACTATTAATAATATAAAGTTTAAACTTCTGGTTGGAAATGCTTATGGATATAAGTCCCCAGTTAAAACATACAGTAAAACTCTATATATTGAAGCTAATATTCCAAAAGATGATTTTATTACATTGCCAATTGAGGAAGAATTAGCTATCTATGTAATTAAAGGTAAGATTGAGTATGGCAAAAAGACTATAGGAAGTCACACAATGCTTGTGATAGATACTCAAGAAATATCTAAATTAATTGCTATATCTGATGCTCAGATTGTTATAATTGGAGGTGATAAGCTTTCTTATAGATTTATTGAGTGGAATTTCGTGTCAAGTAGTAGAGAAAGAATTGATAAAGCAAAAAGTGATTGGTTAAGTGGCAAATTTGAAAAAGTATATGGTGATGAGGAAGAGTTTATTCCGTTACCAGAATAGAAGGAGTTAAAGCTTATATATTTTATAATCAAGGCTATTATATGGCCTTAGGTTAGTCGTTATATTTAGTGATTATTTTTATGAATAATAACATAAAGACTGTTGAATTAATATCCCAAATTGTTAGATATATTTTGTAAAATACAGATGTTACAGATATTAGTATTTT
>NZ_JAWUZH010000049.1:0-16452 GCF_036281795.1 Francisella sp. 19S2-4 | reverse complement strand
AGATAGTGTTCCAGATAGCATTTGCTGCTAGAGTATTTATCGCACCTGTGTAGAATGTTATATTAATTGTGTGGGGATTGCGAGTTGAGTATAGAAACGATTAAGTCAATTATTTTTGATGTTGATGGAGTTCTTACTGATGGTGGAATTATTTATGATAACCAAGGTAATGAAATCAAAAAATTTAATGTCAAAGATGGTCAAATAATATCTCATTTGAGATCTCTAGGATTTTTTGTTGGAGTTATAACAGGTAGGAACTCACCTGTTGTTAAATATAGGTGTGAGGAGCTCAAGTTAGACTTTCATTATCATGGGTCACCCAATAAGTTAGTCGATTATGAAAAAATAAAAAGAGATTTTAAGTTATTGGATGAAAATATTGCGTATATTGGAGATGATATAATAGACTTACCTATTCTGGCGAGGTGTGGTTTTAGTGGAGCACCAACTGATGCAAGAGAGTATATCAAAAAAGAGGTCGATTATGTAACAGCGTCTAAAGGTGGTGAAGGAGCTCTAAGAGACTTTGCAGATCATATTTTACAAGAACAAGGTTTGTTTAATAAAGTTTTAGAAAAATATCTTAAGGGAGAGTGCTAATGATAGTTATAACAGGACCATGCGTTTTAGAAGACAGAGATACAGTGATGCAAATTGCAGAAAAGCTGAAGCCATTAAGTGAGGATCCAAGAGTAGATTTTTATTTTAAAGCAAGTTTTGATAAGGCAAATAGAACTAGTTTGGACTCTTTTAGAGGGCCTGGCTTAGATGCTGGTTTAAGACAATTTGAGGAAATAAAAAAACAATTTGGTTACAGGGTGGTGACTGATATTCATGAGTCATATCAAGCAGAACCAGCTGGTGAGGTTGTCGATGTGTTACAAATTCCTGCATTTTTGTGTAGACAGACAGATTTGCTAGTTGCAGCTGCAAAAACTGATTGTAAGATAAATATTAAAAAGGGTCAGTTTTTACCTGCAGGTAGTATGAAGTATCCTGTTGATAAGGTTCTTAAAACAAGAGGCTGTAATTCGTTAAGTTATGATAACTCTAAAAATCATAATGTATGGCTTTGTGAAAGAGGTAATACTTTTGGATATGGTTCATTGGTTGTTGATATGAAAAATTTGATTGCAATGAGAGAATATGCCCCAGTTATTTTTGATGCGACTCATTCAGCACAGGTCCCTAGTACTGGAGGTACAACGGGAGGTAATAGTGCTATCGTGCCTAGTTTGGCAAGAGCAGCTGCAGCCGTTGGTGTGGATGGATTCTTTTTTGAAACACACTTTGATCCAAGTATAGCATTAAGTGATGGTCCAAATATGGTTCAAGTTGATAAGCTTTACGATGTTATAGAAGATATTTTTGCCATTCAAAATAGTATTAAATAAGGATGTAAAGTGAAAAATACTTTAGATATTGCGAAGAGAGTTTTTGATTTGGAAAGTCAATCAGTTTTGGCTCTTAAAGACTTACTTACTGAAGATTTTGAATTGGTTGTTAACACTGTATTGAACTCGAAAGGACGGTTTGTAATTACAGGTATGGGGAAGTCCGGACATATAGGTGTGAAAATATCAGCAACCCTCGCTAGTACTGGCACCCCAAGCTTCTTTATGCATCCTGCTGAGGCTATTCATGGCGATTTAGGGATGTTGACAAAAGATGATATTCTAATGGCTATATCAAACTCTGGAGAGAGTGAGGAGATTGTTAGACTTATTCCAATAGTTAAAAAAATGGGGGTGAAACTTGTTGGAATGGCAGGTGACAATAAATCTACATTAGCTATAAATTCTGATTATTTTTTGAATATATCTGTAGAGAAAGAGGCTTGTCCACTAGAGCTGGCGCCAACCTGCTCCACAACAGCTACTTTAGCAATGGGCGATGCCTTGGCAGTTGCTCTCATGAGTGAACGAAGGTTTAAGCCAGAAGATTTTGCTTTATTTCACCCTGGAGGGAGTTTGGGTCGGAAGTTGTTAACAAAAGTTAAAGATATTATGCATGATAGCCACTTGCCAGTTGTAAATCAGGATGCTTCTTTTGATAGTGTAATACATGCAATTACTTCAGGAAGGCTAGGGTTAACATTAGTTGCCTATGATGGAGGGTATGGAATTATTACAGATGGCGATTTAAGACGTGCTTTGGATAAATGCCATGAATCTTGGAGTTCTTTAAAGGCTTTTGATATGATGACTAAATCCCCAAAAACTATTTCTCAAGATGCTATGGCTATTGATGCTGAGAATTATATGATTGATAATTCAATTAATGAGCTTATAGTTATTGATCATGTAGGAGAGCTTGTTGGAATTATTCAGCTCTATGATGTGGGTAGGGTATAACTAAAGTTGTTATGGCATTAAAATAAAAATGATAAGGTTGCTGAAGCAAATATTGATTGATAATAGACAAAAAATGCTAAAAACGATAGTGTTTAGCTGAATAAATAGTATATAGGACTTAATTTTATGAGTTATGTTGGTAAATTCTTCAGATATATTAAATTGCTTACTAATATTAAGAAGGTATATAAAGTTGCTTCAAAGAGTGCTGAATCTATACAAAAAAAACTTGAGCCTATGGAGTTTGGAAGAGTTGTTGTTAGTGATCAAGCGCTAGATATATTAGTGGCTTCAAAAGTAGTTAATAATCAGGGTTTAGGGTTTTCTACGTTGGTTCTTATTGAGGAAGCTGATATGGCATATCCTATGCTTATAAATAATGCTTTCGTTAGAGAGTTTTTAAAAAATAAAGATTTTGTTGCTTTCAGAGAAAAAACATTATTTTTTTTTAGGGTCTGTTTATTGGGGCACTATCTTGAAAAAGAGGATGACATTTTTCAAACATTTTTGAAAGAAGAATCGTTAAGACAAAATAAATTTGCACAATTTAGAAACATCGTTAGCATGAATCCTGAGTCTAATATTTTTAGAATTGTTAGAAGTTCTAATCCAAGAAATAAGTCAATAATTATTGTGACGGATGAAAAATCTTTAAGATTTGTGGAGAATAGTTATGAGTATGTTGATGTTTTAATTATTTCAGAAAATCTTTTTTCTGAGTGTAAAAAAATACAACATATACCTAGAGTAATTAGAGTTATTGAAGATGATAGTTTAAGTAATATTATAAGTGCTATTAAGGTAGCATGTGTTGATACTAGTTATAAGAAAGATTGTAACTTGCTACTCCCAGTCAAGTCAGGGGAATCAAATTTTAATTGTATAGATGATTATAATAAGAATATTACTATCGAAGGTTTAGTAAGATATAGTAGAAATAAGTCGATTAATGTTAAAAATAATTTTAGGTCTTTCATTGATTCTATAGTGATTGAGGAGCTATACTTAAGGGAAAATATATATTGTTGTTATAGCGATATGATTCTTCGTTTAAAAACGCAGGATGATTATCGTAAACTTTTAATGAGGACGTTGAAAGATGGGGTAAGATATGAAAAGATATAATATTTTGCATGTTTCTCCTACCCCTTTGGTCGATGCACCAAGAAAGGTTAGTGATGCTTTAAGAATGTTTACTGAATATGAGTCATCAATATTAATTTTTAATGATTATCCTGGTCGCCTTAAAGGAGTGTTTTCTAATCAATCTATAATTTTTGATAATAATAAAGAGTTGGCTATCCAGCTAATACAGCAAGCTGATGTTATTCATATTCATAATTTTTTATCTAAAGAGCAAGAAAAAATTATAATAGAAAACTCTAGTAGTGAAGTTTGTTTTGTATATCAAGTTCATTCTCCTTTGAGAGAGGGGCCAAACTTTACTTATTATGAATCTGCGTTGATAAATTTTGATATTAAATGTGTTATCTCTCAATATCATTCTAGATTATATCCTGATTTTGAAATTGTTCCTAATATTGTATTGCAAAAGCCAACAGTTAACTTAATTGGTAAGAATGAAACTCCTAGGGTTCTATTTAGCCCAGCTCATAATAGAGTAGGAGGGAGATGGAATGATAAATATTCTAGTGAGTTGATGGATGTTTTGTCTTTTCTAAATAAATCAGGGAAAATTAATCTTGTTGTCTCTGAGGGGGCAGTCGCTCCATACGAACTTCATTTGATAAGAATGCGTAGTCATATAACTATTGATGAGATTGTAACTGGGGCTTTTCATCAAGTTAGTCTAGAAGGATTGTGTGCTGGTAATGTTGTAGTTAATAATGCAGATTGTTTTTCATGCAACCTTTTTGAGAGTTTTATTGAAGCAGATGATTTTCTTCCTTTTTTTAAGGTTAGTAATTTTAATGTATATGATCGTTTTGTAAGCTTAGTTGAAAATAAATCTCTCATAGCAGAATATCAAAATAAGAGTTATAATTTTTTTAATAGATATTTGATGCCGGGTCATATGATCATGCATTTTAAGAAGCTATATGATAAGGTAATAGATAATGATTTTTAATTGCGTGAAGAAACTAAAAAATGCAGAGCTTGGTAAAGATATATATATATTGGCAAATGGCCCTAGCATAAAAAGAGAGGATCTGTCATTATTGCGAGATAAGGTGGTTATAGGAATGAATGCGAATCCTTTATTAGAAGAAAAGTTCGGATTTGTTTCTAAATATTATGTTGTAAGTGATGCAAGATTTATTAATCATCCCCAAAAACGGATGATGGCGACTGAAATGCTATCTCCTGAAACTATTAGAGTTTTTAGATATGAGCTTAAAAATTATGATGTTGCTGATCTTATAAATACAACTTATTATGTTAAGGCTATTGGCAGAAATGGTTTTTCTTTTAACTTGATGAAAGGTTATTATTTTGGTTGTACAACCTCTATGTTAGCGATTCAGTTGGCGGTATATTTAGGAGCTAAGAACATATACATACTGGGAATGGATTTGAAATATAGTGGGTCTGAACCAAGGTTTTATCAAGAGACTGAAGTACAAGAGTATGATTCTTTTACAAGTACTCAAATCATGAATGTTAGGAATGCTTTTTTATTACTAAAGGATAAGGGTATAAATTTGTTTAATTGTTCTTATAACTCTTTACTTTATCCATATTTACCATATGTGGAGTTTAACCAAACTTTATGATCACAGTTTTATAAAGATTAAATTGTATTTATAAAAATTATTTAAGTTAAGATGGCTTTAGTAGGGTTGGTGTATGTATGAAATTATTACTAATTGCGGAAAAGAAAAAAGAATTAAACGAGCTTAGTTCATATCTTGAGGTTGTTAATTATTACATCCAGACGTATTTAATCGAGTTTGGTGTAGATTTTGATGTTGTGCCTATGTTGACAAGAAAAATGCATAGTGATAGTGAGTTGATTCAGTATTTTGAGAACTTAGATATTAGTGGTTATGACTGCGTTCTTGCACTTGGATTGAGGTATTTTACGACTATTCCAGAAAAGTGTAGTGAAATACTTAGAAATATCAAAAAAACTTTAGTTGCACATATGTATGATGGGGGGATATTGGATGGAGGTGGGGCTGACTTGGTTCTTACATCTAAAGATGATTCTTCACTATACCCTATAAATGCTCCAGCGAATAGGTATGAAAGGTACCATAAATATAATAAGTATGTTGGATGGGCAGCTGATAGAAATGTTTTTAAGAGTAGACAGTTTCCAGATAAATTGGCTATTTTGTTGGATCATACTGTCTATGATTCAAGTCAGCCTGATAGGACGGTAGATATTCTTATGAAAATTAAAGATTTTGTTAAGTCTGAAAGGTGGAAGAATTTGTACTCATGCGTTACCATAAGGATGATTGTTGACTCATGTATTGTTGATGTTGATTTAGATAATATTAATATTAAACTCTATGATAAAAACCCTGTACCATATCTGACATTGGCTGAAGAATTAAGCAAAACCGATATTTTTTTTGTAACTCATGGTGAAAGTGTTGGTCTTTGTGCTCTTGAAGCTTCAATGAGTGGAGCTTTAGTAGCAGTGCCTGAAGGATTTATAAACGAAAGCCTACTATCTGACTTGAATTGTTATGTGTTTGGGAATCGGATAGATTGGGATTTATTGTTAAGTAAGATTGACAGTCAAAAATCGAGGATTATGGCATTGAAGTATGATTGGAATAATATCGTCAGAAAAATGGTAGAAGTAATTATTATGTATGAAAAATAAAATATTAAATATAGTTAAGTCATCATATGTAAAAAGTCGAATTTTTGAAGATATTATTGAGTATTTTAAGCGATACTCAGAATTTGATATTATTGTTACGTTAAAATCCATTAAAAATGCAAGCGTGTACTATTATTTTAGACCTCATCTTGAGGAAAGACTAAAACCTAACTCTATTGTAACGGTGCATCATGATCTGAATGACCCTGATCCAAATCTAAATATTAAAAAATTTATTGATAGATATATAGAGGCATTTTTAGTTATATGCTTGAATAATTCACAGAAGGAGGAGTTACAACTTTATGGAATATACAATACTATTGTTATTCCTCATGGGTATGATCCGTATATGCTTAGTAAAAAAACAAGCTACATATATAAGCCTAAAACAGTAATAGGGTTTTTTTCTAGTTATTATCCAAGGCTTGTGAAAGGAGAAAAATTCTTATTTAAATTATTTGCATTATTGCCAAAAGATGATTTTAAATTTATTTTAGTAGGAAAACGTAGAAAAAAAACAGCAGTAAATTTGAGATCTCTAGGCTTTGAATGTATTGTGTTTGAAAGTTTACCATATCGGTTTTTGACTAAATTGTATAGCTATATAGATTTTTTATTAATTACTAGTACTCATGAAGGAGGCCCTGCATGTTTGCCAGAAGCTTTGTATACTAATACTCCCGTAATAAGTACAAGGGTTGGGATGGTCAATGATTTTAAAGGAGAAGGAATATTTTTTTTAACGGGGAATTTAAGTCAAGATGTTTCTTTACTCAGTAGATTATCAATTGATAAGAAAAAAGTAATATGTGATTATATGAAGAAAAACGCTAATTCATTACTTTCATGGGAAAACGTTATAAAATGGTATGATAGAGAATTCAATGGCTTGATTAAAAGCTTAGATGTACCAAACACATCTTCTAAAATTGAATATTTTATTGGTAAAGTTAATAGTATTATATTTTTTTATTTTGTTAGACTTAGAGCATTATTAACGAAGCCAGATATCTATTATTTTAGAGACATTATATTTTTTTATAGAAAGGTTTATGGAAATGATGGTTATTCAACCTCTAGTAAAATTATAAAAAAAGTAGAGAGTTTTATATGCATAAGTAAGTTTAGATACATTAAGTTGATTGCTCAACGAAGTGTTTTTTATGGTTGGGGTAGAAAAAAATCTGGTCAAAAAGCAATCACATTGGCGAAAAGATATAAATCATCATTTGTTTTGCTAGAAGATGGGTTTATCCGATCTATAGGTCTTGGCATTGATAATAGTCCTAGCTTTAGTTTAGTCGAGGATGATGTTGGTATATATTATGATGCTACAACTCCTAGCAGATTAGAAAATATTTTAAACTCTTATGATTTTTTAGCAGATAAGGCTCTTATGTCAAAAGCTAGAGAGGCAATATCTTTAATAAAAAAATATAATATTTCTAAATATAATAATATTCCAAATGTTGATCCAAAGCTTTGTGATAAGTATGGGTTGTTGGATAGTTCCGATTCGCGAAAAAATATTCTTATTATTGCACAAACTGAGGGAGATAGTAGTCTTAGGTATGGTTTGGCAAATAAGTTTACAACAAATGATATGATTGAGTCGGCAATTCTAGAAAATCCTAGGGCTAAGATATATTTAAAAATCCATCCTAATGTGTTTAGTGGGAAAAAAAAATCTGATATAGACATTAATAATATAAATAGTAAGGTAATTATTATATCAGAAAATATAAACTCTATATCACTACTTAAGTATTTTGCTAAAGTCTATACAAAAACTTCAGGGATGGGGTTCGAGGCGTTACTTGTTGGTTGTGAATGCATATGTTTTGGGATGCCATTTTATGCGGGTTGGGGAGTTACTGATGATAGAATCACCGGTGATAGAAGGAAAAGAAAGTTATCGGTTGAAGAGATATTTGCAGCCAGCTATATTTTATATACAAGGTACTATAATCCATACTCTAAAAAAGAAAGTGATATTATAGATACAATCAAAACCATAAATAAATACAAATATATAGAATAATAGAAGTAAAAAAGCTGAAATCTACGGTGACTCTATAATCAGTTATATTTCTGTGGCATCTATATTACAAGTAGTTGATGAAGTTCATACAATGACTTCTTTGATAGGTTTTGAAGGGTTGCTATATGGAAAAAAGGTAACTACTTATGGTATGCCTTTTTATGCAGGTTGGGGGTTGACTAATGATTATGTTATTGAGCCAAGAAGACAAAGGAAACTTGCTCTTTATGAGTTGATTGCAGGAGCATATATCATGTATCCTAGATATATAGATCCTAAAACGCTGGAGTGTTGTGCTCCAGAGGTTCTTATAGATGAGCTGTATCAAGAAAAACAAAGATTAGAGAAAGATTTTTTTATAGGATAAAAAATACAAGAGTGTCTGTTTGGAGGCTGTTGACAAGATTTTTATTTGGGTCAAAATAGTTTTTTAAAACTACAAAAAAATATGAATTCTATAGGAGAGGCTTTTATATAGTTGATGTTGCTTATCTATTGACTTATAATCAAACAAATAAGTTTTTAATTTCATTAATATTCGATTAATTCGGAGGACAAAGGATGTCGGATTTCACTAAAGATATTGATGCTTTGGAGACTCAAGAATGGCTTGAGGCTTTTGAAGATGTCGTTAAAAGAGAAGGTGTTGATAGAGCTAAGTTTCTATTTGAGCAGCTTTTAAATAAAGGTACTGAATTAGGTATTAAGAGCGCCTATTCAACAGCTAAGGTTAAAAGTTATATTAACTCAATTGATGTTAGTGAGCAGCCTAGTTATCCAGGTGATATGGAAATAGAAGAGAGAATCGAGGCTGTAAATAGATGGAACTCTGCTGTTATGGTTGCCGCTGCTAATAAAAAAGATGGCACAATAGGTGGTCATATTGGTACTGGTGCTGGTGCAATGACTCTTTATGAGGTTGGTTTTAACCATTTCTGGAAAGCTCCAAATGATAATGAAGCAGGTGATTTGATATTTTACCAAGGCCATCTTTCTCCAATTGTTTATGCGCGCTCTTTCTTAGAGGGGAGAATAACAGAGAAGCAATTAGAAAACTTTAGAAGACAAGCTTTTGATGGTGAGAATGCAGTATCTTCTTATCCGCATCCACATCTACAGCCTACATATTGGCAGTTCCCAACAGTTTCTATGGGTCTAGGCCCTCTTCAAGCTATTTATCAAGCAAGATTTATGAAGTACTTAGAAGCTAGGGGCTTGGCTGAAACTGCAGATCGTAAGGTTTGGGCTTTCTGTGGTGATGGTGAAATGGATGAACCAGAATCAATGGGTGCTATCACTAGAGCAGGTAGAGAAGGTTTAGATAATCTTATTTTTGTTATTAACTGTAACCTACAGAGATTAGATGGTCTTGTAAATGGTAATGGCAATATTGTTGAGGAACTAGCTAATTCATTTATGGGAGCTGGTTGGAATGTCATTAAAGTACTCTGGAGTAGTGATTGGGATAAATTGCTACAAGATCAAAAAGCAGGTAAAAAACTTGCGCAAAGGCTAAGTGAACTAAATGATGGTCAATTCCATACAATTAAAGCTCATGGTGGTGCTGAATGTCGTAGAGTTGTATTTAGTGGTGATGAAGATCTAGAAGCATTAGCTAAAGATATGTCTGATGACGATCTTGTTGCTCTTCGTCGTGGCGGACATGATCCGTTAAAAATATATGCAGCGTATAAAAAAGCTATAGAGCATGCAGATGGTCGCCCAACTCTTATTTTACCAATGACTGTTAAAGGGTATGGTTTGGGTGAGTGGGGTGAGTCTAAAAATATTGCTCATAACGTTAAAAAACTAGATACAGATGCACTTGAGCATATTAAAAATAGATTTAATGTTCCAGCAACAAAAGATGATGTTGAGAACTATAGACTTATTAAGCTAGCTGAAGATTCTCCAGAAATGAAATATCTTCACTCTAAGAGAAAAGCTTTAGGTGGTTATATACCTCAGAGATTAGAAAATAATCAAGCCTTGGAAATTCCTAGCTATAAAGAATTTGCTAAGAATTTATTAGAAGATAGTGGTGATAGAGAGTTTTCTACAACTACTGCTTTCGTTAGAATACTATCGCACCTCGCGAAAGATAAAAAAGTTGGTAAGCATATTGTACCAATTACAGTTGATGAATCACGTACTTTTGGTATGGAAGGCCTATTTAGACAATTAGGTATATATAACCCTAAAGGTCAGCAATATGTGCCAGAAGATAAACAACAAGTAATGTTTTATAAAGAAGCAGTAGATGGTCAGATTCTTCAAGAAGGTATTAATGAACAAGGTGGTCTAAGTTCTTGGTTAGCTGCAGCTACTTCTTATAGTGTACATAAAGTGCCTATGATTCCATTTATGATTTACTACTCTATGTTTGGTTTCCAAAGATTTGGTGATCTTGCGTGGGCTGCTGCTGACTCTATGGCGAAAGGATTCTTACTTGGTGGTACATCTGGTCGTACGACTTTAAATGGTGAAGGTCTACAGCATGAAGATGGACATAGCCATATCCAAGCTGGTCTTATTCCTGGTTGTATATCATATGATCCTACATATGCTTATGAATTAGCTGTAATTATGGATGATGGTTTAAAAAGAATGTATGTAAATGGCGAGCATGTTTTCTATTATATTACTGTAATGAATGAAAACTATTCTCACAGAGCAATGCCTGAAGGTGTTGAAGAAGGTATTCTTAAAGGTTTATATAAGCTAGAAGATAACAAGCCAGCAGAGAAACATGTTCAGTTAATGGGTTCTGGTACTATTTTAAGAGAAGTTGAAGCAGCTTCTAAGATGCTAAAAGAAGAGTATGGTATAACTTCTAATGTTTGGAGCATGACTTCTGCAAATGAGCTTTATAGAGAAGCTAAAGATGTAGCTAGAACAAATATGCTTCATCCAACAGACAAGAAAAAAGAAAGCTATATTGAGCAATGTCTTAAAAATGAGCAGGGTCCAGTTGTTGCATCTACTGATTATATTAAGTTATACACAGATCAGCTTAGAGAGTTTATTCCAAGTACATTTGTAACTTTAGGTACTGATGGGTATGGTAGATCGGATAGTAGAGAAGCATTGCGTAGTTTCTTTGAAGTAGATAGGTATCACGTGGTTGTTGCTTCATTATATGCTTTACATTTAGATGGTAAAGTTGAGGCTAGTGAAGTTAAAGCAGCGATTAAAAAATACAATATAGACCCAGAGCGTGTGGCTCCATTTTATAGCTAATCGGTAAGGAGATATAAATGTCTATAGAGATAGTTAAGGTTCCTGATATCGGGGATTATGATAGTGTTGATGTGATTGAAGTGAATGTTGCTGAAGGTGATGTTATCGCTGAAGAAGATTCTTTAATTACATTAGAGACTGATAAGGCTAGCATGGAAGTTCCATCTCCAGTAGCTGGTAAGATAGTTAAAGTAACTGTAAAAGTTGGTGATAAAGTTTCAGAAGGCTCAGTAATTATGGAAGTTGAAGTTGCTGGTGCTGAAACGGCAGAAGAGCCTAAACAAGAAGCTAGTCCAGCACCTACTAGTCAGCAAGCTACACAAATAGTGGATGTTGAAGTTCCAGATATTGGTGATTATGATAGTGTAGATGTTATAGAAGTATCTGTATCTGTTGGTGATGAAGTTGCTGAAGAAGACTCTTTAATAACTCTTGAAACTGATAAAGCTAGTATGGAAGTTCCATCTCCAGTAGCTGGTAAGGTTGTAGAAGTAGTCACAAAAGTTGGTGATAAAGTTTCTCAAGGAAGCTTAATTCTTAAAGTTGAAACTGGTGCTGGCGCATCATCTTCAGCACAAGATGCTCAGCAATTAACGCCTGCACAAGCTTCTGAAGAAGTTGTAAATGTTGAAGTTCCAGATATAGGTGATTATGATAGTGTTGATGTTATCGAAGTGTCTGTGGCTGTTGGTGATAAGGTTAAAGAAGAAGATCCTTTAATTACATTAGAGACTGATAAGGCTAGCATGGAAGTTCCATCTCCAGTAGCAGGAGAAGTTGTAGAGGTTGTCACGAAAGTTGGTGATAAAGTTTCTCAAGGGAGCTTAATTTTAAAAGTTAAGACTCAACGATCTACTCCAGTGGCAGCACCTAGTCAACCGGCTAAGCAAGAAGCTCCTAAACAAACTTCTCAATTAGCACCAGCACCAGCACCAACGCAAAGTAGTGTGAATGAGTATGCAGTAGATAATTCTAATGCTCATGCTTCTCCAGCTGTTAGAAAGTTAGCTAGAATTCTAAATGTTGATCTAAGCAAAGTAAAAGCTACAGGTCGTAAAGGACGTGTAACAAAAGAAGATTGTTATAACTATATCAAGCATGCTGTAACACAAGTTCAAACTGGTAAAGTTGCTGCAAGTGGTAGTGGTTTAGATCTTTTAGATGACCCTGTTGTGGATTTCAGCAAGTTTGGTGAGATTGAAACTCAGCCTCTAACTCGTATTAACAAAATCAGTGCGAAAAATTTACATAGAAACTGGGTTAAGATCCCTCATGTAACTTTTTATGATGATGCTGATATTACTGATCTTGAAGAGTTTAGAAAATCTAAGAAAGCATTTGCTGAAAAAGCTGGTGTAAAAATTACTCCACTATCATTCTTAGTAAAAGCTGCAGCTGTTGCGCTACAAGAGTTCCCAAGAATGAACAGTTCACTTTCAAACGATGGCGAGAACTTAATTCTTAAGAAATATTATAATATTGGTTTTGCTGCAGATACTCCAGCAGGGTTGATGGTCCCAGTTATCAAAGATGCTGATAAGAAAGGCATTATTGAGATATCAAAAGATATTATGGAACTAGCAGGTAAAGCACGTGATGGTAAATTAGGTTCTAAAGACATGTCAGGTGCTACATTTACAATTTCTAGTATTGGTGTGCTTGGTACTACAGCGTTTACACCAATTATTAATATGCCAGAAGTAGCTATTATGGGTGTATCTAAGACTGCTGTTAAACCAATTTGGAATGGTAAAGAGTTTGAACCTAGAACTATGTTGCCTTTATCTATGTCTGCTGATCATAGAGTAATTGATGGCGCATTAGCTGCTAAGTTCTTAACAAGATATAGTCAGATTCTTTCTGATTTGCGTGAAATCATAATGTAAACACGGAGTTTTAAAAATGAGTGATATTAAAACACAAGTTGTAGTTTTAGGTAGTGGTCCTGGTGGATATAGTGCAGCTTTCAGAGCAGCTGACTTAGGATTAGAAGTTGTTTTAGTAGAAAGATATGAAAATATCGGTGGTGTATGTCTAAATGTTGGTTGTATTCCATCAAAAGCACTTCTTCATATCGCTAAAGTTATTAATGAAGCTAGACACTTAGCTGCTGATGGTATCATCGAAATGGGTGATATGAAAATCAATAAGGACAAGGTTCTTAAGTATAAGAATGATGTTGTAAGCAAGCTTACTGGTGGTCTAAAAGGTATGGCTCAGATGAGAAAAGTAAAAATCGTACAAGGCTACGGTAAATTTACATCTGATAAAGAGCTGGCTGTAGAAGCTGCTGATGGTAAAGTTACAAAAATTACTTTTGATAATTGTATTATTGCTGCTGGTTCTAGTGTAATTAATCTACCATTTGTTCCTGAAGATGAGAGAATCATTGACTCTACTGGTGCTCTTGAAATGAAAGAAATTCCTGAGACTATGCTTGTAGTTGGTGGTGGTATTATAGGTCTTGAGATGGCACAAGTTTATTCTGAGCTTGGTACTAAGATTACAGTTGTTGAGTTTGCTGATCAGCTTATGAACGGTGTTGATAAAGACATGGTTAAAGCTTATGAGAAAATGAACAAGAAATATGAAGTTCGCCTAAAAACTGGTGTTACAGCTATGGAAGCTAAGAAAGATGGTATCTATGTAACAATGGAAGGCGATCATTCAGCTAAAGATGAGCGTTATGATAGAGTTCTTATGGCAATTGGCCGTAAGCCAAATGGTAAGTTGATCGATGCAGAAAAAGCTGGTGTTAAAGTTGATGAAAGAGGTTTTATCCCAGTAGATAAACAACTTCGTACAAATGTGCCACATATTTTTGCTATTGGAGATATCGTTGGTCAACCTATGCTTGCTCATAAGGCTGTACCTGAAGGAAGAACAGCTGCTGAAGTTATTTCAGGTTTAAATCATAGTTTTGATCCTTTAGTAATTCCTTCAGTTGCATATACTGATCCAGAAGTTGCTTGGGTTGGTGAAACTGAGACTTCTGCAAAAGCAAAAGGTATCAAGTATTATAAGGGTGTATTCCCATGGGCTGCTAGTGGTAGATCACTTAGTATTGGTAGATCAGAAGGTATGACTAAGGTTCTATTTGATGAAAATCATAGAATTATTGGTACTTCTATTGTTGGTACTAACGCAGGTGAACTTATTTCTGAAGCAGCACTTGCTATTGAAATGGGTTGTGATGCTGAAGATATCGCTCTTACAGTTCATCCACACCCAACTCTTTCTGAGAGTTTAATGATGGCTACAGAAGTGTTTGAAGGTACTGCAACAGATCTTCCTCCTCAGAAAAAGAAAAAATAAATTCTAATTTTCTTCTCAAGCTATTTAATTCTAGAAAATCTATCTTACAATATATCAAAAAATAAATTTAACTATGTCTACAAATAGCTGGAAAAAAGCTCTGAAGGAGTCATTTTACTCTCCTTTGGAGCTATTGGATTTTTTAGAAATAAATGATGATATTTCAAAAGTTTCATTCAAAGCGATGAATCATTTTAAAATGATTGTTCCAAAATCTTTCGCTAATAGAATGGAAAAGGGCAATATTAATGACCCATTGCTAAAACAAATATTGCCGGCAGCTGATGAAGAGGTTGTTGATAGTGATTATTGTAGTGATCCATTAGAGGAGAAAAAATATAATAAGATCCCGGGATTGTTACACAAGTATCATGGAAGAGTTCTATTAATTGCTCACTCAAGTTGCGCTGTTCATTGCAGGTATTGCTTTCGTAAAGAGTTTGACTATAACGATAATGTCCCAGGTAGAAAAGATTGGTTTAAAGCTTTTAATTATATAAGAAATGATTCGAGTATTGAGGAAGTTATTTTAAGTGGTGGAGATCCTTTATTAAATAATGATGATATTCTAGAATTCTTTCTAAAAGAGATTAGTCAAATATCACATGTTAATAGAGTTAGGATTCATTCAAGAATACCTATTGTCTTACCGGAAAGAATAACTAAAACTTTATTAGATATTTTTTCTAGGTATCTATTAGATATAATACTTGTAGTACATGCGAATCATCCCAATGAGATAGATGATAATATTACTAAAGTATTAAGGGAGATACATAAATCTGGAATTGTTATTTTAAATCAAAGTACAATGCTTAAAGGTGTAAATGATGATCCAAATATATTATATGCACTAAATACAAAATTGATTAGAGCAAGAACTATCCCCTATTATATACATTTGTTAGATCCTGTTTCTGGGACTAAGCATTTTAATATTGATAATGCTAAAGATATTATGAAAAAGCTTTCTGAAATTTCATCAGGCTATATGGTGCCTATATTAACTAGAGAAGATCCTGGGTATCCATCAAAGAAATGGATTTCATTTCATAAGTAGATGGTATATCAATAAATTTTAATTCTTTTAAATTACCAAACAACACTATATTCTTATTTATATAGTGCTTAAGAATAAATATATTTGTTTATGAGATTTTATAAATTTTTATATATGGTAATTATGCTTTTTATTTTTAGTATAGTATTTGCTAATGCTGAAAATAATTTAGTATCTAATCAAACAGCAAAGCAGATGCAACACTACATTGATACAAGTAAAGATTGTATGATTGTGCAAAATAAAAAACAGATAGTATTAAAGTGTGGCGATAACATGATATTTGTAACATCAGAAGGTGTTGGAATTAAAACTCCTCATGTTTCAAAGTTTTGGAATTAGTAGATATTTTTATAAATGATATATCTAAGCAAAAGTATTTTTTAAATTATTAATATAAGTTTTATATCAAAACTATATTTTTCCTTCTAATGCCATTAAATTTCGAGGACTGAGAAGATAAGTATTTTTATTAAATTTAATATAAAAGTCGGTATTTTTTGGTGATTAAGTACTTGACAAGTGTGATTTTGCAGGAGTTTTTTTTGGTATTTTGGATGTTGGATTAAAAAAGAGTAAAAAGTTTAAAATTTTTAAAAAAAGTGCTTGCGTTTTGGTTAGAGGATGCGTATTATAT
>NZ_JAWUZH010000048.1:0-17089 GCF_036281795.1 Francisella sp. 19S2-4 | reverse complement strand
ATTAAAATACTAATATCTGTAACATCTGTATTTTACAAAATATATCTAACAATTTGGGATATTAATTCAACAGTCTTAAATATATAATTTTTATTATACTAATAACATTTTCTTATAAATTATTTGGCCTTACTAAAGTAACAACAGATATTTTATCTATTTTACTATTTGCTTTAATGGCTTTAATGAACTCCTTTACTGTTGATCCTGTAGTCAAGACATCATCAAATACCAATAAATGCTTTGCAATAATTGGTTTATTTAATATAAAAACTCCTTTAATCTGCTCAGCTCGTTTCTCCTTTGTAGATCTTGCTTGAGATTTTGTATACTTTATCCTTGAGTAACTTTCAAAAGTCTTTGGGATATTTGTATATTCAGATAATTCCGTTATTAAAACTTCTGCCTGATTGAAGCCTCGATATAAATATCTAAAACGATGAATAGGGACAACTGCTAACGCATCAACATCATTTAAATATTCCTTTGAAATATTATCCCACCAGTATTTCATAACTTTAGAAAATATTCTTGCTGATAATAAATCCTTTTGAAACTTAAATTTCTGCAAAAGATATTTAACTTCTGCAGAATATTTCAACAAATGGTAATAATCATATTCTTGATCCAAATCAACTGTTTGTTTTTTAAAGTTTAAATGTTGTAATAAATCTTCAAAACAATAATTACAGATAATATCATCAGAACTTTGTTTACATAAAAGACAATTTTGTTTAAAAAGAAATCCACTCTTAAGATACATATTCTGCTATAAAATTCTTTAGCTGATATATTTCAAGACCTTGTGAATATAAATAGCCTTGACCAATATCACACTCATAATCAGTAACTAATTTCTCCAAATATTTATCTTCAACACCTTCTGCAACTACTTTAATTCCTAGCTTTTTTGCTACTCCAATAATAGCTTCTACAATAATATTATTTTTATTACTTTCTTTTTCAGATAATCCCAAAATAAATGACTTATCAATTTTCAAAGTATCAATATCATATTCTACTAGTCTCTTAATTGAGGAATGATCTACACCAAAATCATCAATCGCCAAATTTATGTTATTTGGCTTCATCATTTTTGAAATTATTTCCATGTCTTTCTTTTTAATATGCTCTACAAACGAACTTTCTGTTAGTTCAAATTCGATGGTATTATTCTTAATATATGAACTTGATACTACTATATGTACAAGGTTTTGAATATGTCGTCTAAAATTTTTGACTTTGGGTGAGATATTGATAGAAATTCTAATACCACTGAGCCCAAGATTATCTAAATCTCTTATAATTCTTTTAAATACATATTCATTTAGTTCTTCTGATAATGAAAGTAGCTCTATTCTTTCTATAATTTCTGCCGTAGTGAAGTCACTATTGGAATATCTTAACAATGCCTCAAACCCTATTAACTTGTTAGTTTTTAAATCAACTTGAGGCTGATATATAAAATAGAATAATTCTTCTTTAAAACCACTATAAATAGTATTTACTAAATTATCCAATCTATCGCTTTCTTGCTTTAAGCTCTGATCAAACAGTATATAGTTACTTTTTTCATTTTTACTTTTATATAAAGCTAAATCAGCATATTTTAATAACTTAGTAATACCTATACCATTATTATACTTACAGACTCCTATACTCATTGACACTAATAAATTCTCATTATCATAGCAATATGGTATATCTTTCAACTCACTTATTTTTTGAGCTATTTTTTTAATATCATCTTCATGATTTATATTATTACATACTACTATAAATTCATCTCCACCAAGCCTTGCCACCACATCTGTTTCTTTAACAACAGATTTCAATCTTGATGCAAGTTCTCTAATAATATAATCGCCGAAACCATGTCCATACTTATCATTTATATTTTTAAAACCATTACAATCTATCATAATGATATAGAAATCCTTTTTAGCTAAATTATTTTGTTCATCATACCTTTCTATCTTTCTTTCTATAAACTGAGTCAAATAAAAACGATTATAAACTCCCGATAAAAAATCTTTATTAGCCATATCTTTGATATATGCAATATCTCTATTTGACTCTATCAACATAGAGATGACATATATCATCTTAGATAGTTCTTTAATTATATTTTGATCATAACCATTATCTCTATTAGCAATACCTACCATACCTATACATTTTTTATTTTTACCAATAATAGGGATTCCTGCATATGATTTTAAAGGTGGATGCCCCTTAGGTATACCATTAGCTTCAGGATGGTTCAATGGATCATTTGTAACAAGACTTTCTCCAGTTCTTATGGTATATCCAAATAATGTTTCTAAATTTCTAAACTCTAGTCCTTCTATTTTTTTACTCTTATAAAGATCTTTAGTTTCTTTATTCCATGATATATCTGTTATTGCATAAGTTCTTAAATATTTACTACCATCTGAATCGTCAAATATCCCGCCAATAAAACCATACTCACTAGAGGTATGATCAAGTAAAAATCGTAATATATATGAAAATATTTTTGAGCTTTTTGTTTGTTTAATATGCAATTCTTGTATTTTTGAAATTACTCTCACATATTGTTTTGACTTATATTCCTCACTTAGATCTTTTATTGTACCTACAAAAATCTTTTCATCATTATTTATCATCTCTGAAACTGCTAATTCTATGGGGAAAATCGTACCATCTTTTTTCATTCCCTGAACAGTTCTTGATGAATTTATAATATTCTTTTTACCTGTTTTGACATATTCATTAATATACTTATCATGTTTTGAAGAGTATCTCTGAGGCATTAACACCTTAACATTTTTACCTATGATCTCTCCTGTAGCATACCCAAACAATTTCTCTACAGAATTATTTACATAAATAATATCTGCTTTTTGATCTATTATAATAACACCATCTAATAGTGTAGATAGTAACCTTTCTAATAGTGAGCCTGGTTTAATATCTATACCCATACAAACCTTCTTTTATAAGATCTTAAAATAATTACTCATTTTAAATATAATAGATTTTGACAAATTTTAATACTGTTTAACTATTAAAGACGTGCCACATCTACTTCAACAGGTACATTATTAATATTGTATTCTTCCGGAATTTTTTGCGTAGGTTTAACGATAATTACAACTTTTGACTCTTTTGAATCAAACATGCTTTTTTCATTATTAATTTCTGCAAACACTGGCTTAGACTCAACGACTCCAGCAAATGTCGTACCATCTTGAAAACGAATTGTTACCTTAGTTCCTTTTGATACATATGAAACAAACTTAGAGTCAAGATAAGCTCTAATAAATGGTTCATTAAATAATGACAATAATGCTAACTCTTGCCCTCTTTGTACAAACTCTCCCTTATAAACAAATACTCTATTAACTACAGCATCAACATCTATTTTGATATCAAGGCTTTTTATTTTTTCCTTAAGAATTCTCTGCTGTAAATTAAGCTTCCAAAGAATTTCAGCGTAATTATTGTCCTTTTCCAAAGCAAACTGCTGCTTCTCGACCTGAACATTCTCTAGATCCATCTCTGCACTATGCAAAACTTGTGAAGATTGCTGTAACTCTATGATATTGATAATATTTTTCTTTCTTAATTGAACCATCGCATTATAAAATTTATCATTAATATCCACATATTTCTTAGCAATAGCATACTTATGCTCTAAAGCTTTGATATCATTTTTATATAACTTATCTTGTAAGCTATTAATATCTTTTATTTGACTATTTATTTCTTCAAACTCAGAATTAAGAAGAGGTGATGACATTATAAAAACACTATCACCATTTTTAACAAGCTTTCCTGGATGAATATTACTCTGCTTTATAAAGCCATCTTCATGAGCTCTAATGAGGTATTTCTCAGTAACTACAGTTCCATCAGCTACAATAAACCAGCTACTACTAAAAATTAACCACCCTATATATACTAATGGTGAAATCACAATAACTATAACAGCATACCATTGTAACTTTGATATATTTTTCTTAACAGGAGATGCTTTAATCTGTATTTTTTGCTTATTTTTTGGCGGCTTAAATTTCATATATTTACACCTTTATTTAACTTTTTTATTAACCCAAGTTGGCGCCATAGTGCTATCTCTATGTGTCTTTATAAAGAACTCACTAAGTATCGCAACAGTAGCAACAAATTTTAAAAATACCGAATAGAAAGGCATCAACGGGATTACATACCACGTTGATAAATCTTGTTTCTTTCTTTCAGAAACTAAAATTATAAAAGTCATATACAAAAAAATAGTGATAAACAAATAATAAAAATATACCGCAACATAAATTGGTATAACAATATAAATTGGAAAAATAATAATACTATAAATCAAACTTATAACTATTACTATTGGTTGTACTGCATGGAAAAATACTCCAGAAAAAACTGTAAAGAAAAATGTTCTCCAACCTAAATATCGTGGAAGTAACCTTTTAAGATGTCTTCTTATATATATAAAATAAGTATCTCCATCCCAACGCATCCTCTGTCTAATAAGTCTCCATAATTTCTCAGGTACTTCTGTATGGGCAATACTATCTTGAGAATGAGTTACTTTAAAATTCTTATGCCTTTTAAAGAAAAATTGTAATCTTAATGTAAAATCAAGATCTTCAGCTGAACCATTACGCCATAATGTTGTTTTTTTAAGCAAATTTCTTCTATAACAACCATACGCACTTGAGACATTATTAACACTATTTACATTAGAAAGCGCAATTTTAGATAAGTGTATACCTAACATATATTCTATACCCTGCATTCGTGTAAGAATATTTTTTTTGATATTTCTTACTCTTAATGTCCCTGAGCATGCTATTACATTAGGATCTGCAAATTGTCGCACCATATTACTAATCATATCATTATCACACGATGTATCTGCATCAAGAGTTAGGACTAGCTCTCCTGTACTTAATTTAAATCCAAGATTAGATGATGAAGCATGCCCTCCTCGTTGCCATTTAGGAATAACTTTTAGTGATCGTTTTGCACTTGTAATAAAAGTTCTCTTATACTCAAGAGCCGTATCTAAAGTCTCTTTGTTTATATCAGCACCATCAACCACAATCAAAACTTCAATATGTCCTCTATATAATTGCTCCTCAAGGCTCTTTAGTGTTATTAGCACATCTTTTCCTTCGTTATATGCTGCAATTATACAGCTAACCTTAGGGTAGTAAGGAATTCTCTTATTAGGATTTATTATCTGCTTAAAATAGCTAGTTAAAATACTTAAAAATATAAAAACACTAAAAGGCGCCTCTAAAAATAAGGCAAAAGCAAAGATAAAGATAAAAAGTTCTTTTGGATTAGAGAATATTAATAAAACTTGCTGATAAAATACATATAATATATCCAAAAAATCACCTTTGTTTAGCCAAATCTTTTAATAAGCTCTCTGCTGTTTTAGTTATACTCAAAGCTGTCGAGTGAAAAGCTCTAACATTTATTGACTTCTCAGCTTTAGTATTTTCAGACATTGTTATTTGTTTTAGCTTATCTGCAACTATTTCAGCTCCTGATAAATCTGTATTTGGTAACCAAATCCAAATATTTTGATTATTAACTCTAGTTAACATATCAGTTTTTCTAAGTATCTCTCTTAGTTTTTTAGATATATTTGAGATCTCAATCATAGTCATATAATCAAAAATACTAATATGTAATAATGAAAACTCGTATGCCGTATTTCTTTTCTGCATCTGGAATGCCCATTCAATTAGACTATAAAAAAACTCTGGAGCTATATAGTTAACTTCATCAAATATTGACATTGAATATTCAAGTAAGCTCATTCTTATATAGTGGTGAGCTTTTTTTGTTAATTTATAGTTATTTATTTTTTGTTTTATCATTTTTTCAGTTGATGATACATAGCCACAATCCACACACTCTGTTATAACTTCAGAATCTACAAATATACTTCCACAATCATTACAAGAATAACTCTCTAAAGGCCGATCATAATCATGTCCAATATGTCTAAGTTTTGTTTTACACTGCGAACAAACCAGCAACTCATCTTCTGAGATAAACTCTCTTTCAGGAGCAATATTGCCACAAGTATAGCAATGTAAAAAATCAGCCAGCATAATATTTTCACTTTTACAATCAGGACATCTCTCTGAAAATAGAGCTCTTGCTGAATAGCAGTTATTACAACAAAAAAATGATTTAACAAACTTTTTGACCTTAATAATTTCTCTTTCTACAAGCTCTTTTATCCACTCAGCATAATCAAAGTCTTTTGTCTGACAAAAAATATCAATAACAGGATAACTAAAAAAAGACTTACATGATGTATCTATCCTAGCATCAAGAGTTCGAACACTTCTTCTTGTATACAAATAAATCAAAAGTCTTGCTTGCCAGTCTTGCTCAATATTATCTTTTTTTTGACTGATTTCCTCTATAGTACTAATCTCATGATCAATCATCTCTATAAATGTTTCTAGATCTTGAGGTGTTGTAAAAACTGTTGCTGTGTAATTAACATAGCATTCATCTATACAAAAAACTGGTTTTAAATAAGTATATATACTCGATCTAATTTTTTTGATAAAACTGAAAAATATAGTTGGATCTTTGGTATTTAAAATAAAAGCATCTACATCTTCAAAAGACCTATCTATATCATCATTTAAGGAAATAGTAACAACTTCACAAGAAGATAGTTTATCTACAAGATCTATACTTAATTTATCTAATGTAACTATCTTATTAACTCTTGCCATACATAGAAAAATACTCTTTACCTATACTAATAAACAGTATATTTTTTAATAAATAAAGTAAATGGTTTTTATATCTTTATACCTAAATATCATATAATATAAAATTAAGTAATACATAATCAAAGGTTATCCTAAAGTGTATTTACCTCAGAGAAAATCACATACTATATCAAGTTTGATTGTTTTCATTTTATCTTGTACTGTTATATTTGGTTGGCTTACGCAAAATATTAGTGTTATTAAAATAGCTCCTAACTTTCCTCCTATGCAATTTAATACAGCGCTATGTTTTGGAATACTCGCTATAGTAAATTTCATCCCCAAAACATCAAAGTTCAGCTATAGCAGATGCATATTATCATTAGTTGTATTAATAATTTCATTACTAACTCTTCTAGAATACTTATTTGGTTTAAATTTTAGTATTGATCAAATAACAAACACACAAACATTAGATCAATCATTATACCCTGGGAGAATGTCTCCAAATACAGCAGTCTGTTTTGTACTTTTAGCTATTGCAAATATATTACCTCGCTTTAAGAAAAATATTTTACTTTTCAAAGGTATTTTTTTAAGCATCCAGCTTATTGTCTTTTTGCTCGCTTATATAGCTCTAATTGGATATTTTTTTGATATTTCATTTTATTTTAGTTGGGGATATATCACTGGTATGGCTATACACACTGCCACCTGTTTTCTTCTACTGACTATTTTTCGTGTATCTTTCATAATAACCAAATCTAAAACGCACACTATTGGAATTATACTAAGTGCTACTACATTTATAGTATTTTTCTTATTCTGGTTATATACATTTGATCAAGATAGTAATGCCATTAAAAATAAAATATTTAGAGAAATATCTCTAGTAAATGCAAATCTAGAAAAGAAATTAAATCTAGAAGCTACTGCCATAGAAAGACTTTATAAACGCTTAAGCACATCATCATATTCAGATAGAAAAGCTATAAGAGCTGATATGCAAGCTTACGAAAATGATTATCCAAATATATATTTTATATATTATGCAAAAGATCAAAATAATCCTATTTTTATTTCTAACTATGATATAAATAAAAACCAAGCCATAAAAGTTCTAAAAGAATGTGACTCAAATATTACATCTTCGAAAGCAAAAATAATCTGTATTCGAGAACAGAATAATAAATTTAACGTTGTATTTAAGCCAAACTTCTCAGAAGAAGTAATGTCTGAAATAAATCCAAACAAATATAATATCGAGGTCTATCTTGAGAATTATAAAGTTTATTCTAATCTTAATCCTAAGCAATATTATGGCATGGTATTATCATATAATTTTTCTGGAGAAAAAAACTGGCATATAAAAGTTTTTATGACAGATAAAGAGTTCGAACAATTACAAATGACGTTCCCTTCAGTATTTTTCTTATTAGGAATAGTTATATCCCTAATGGTGCAAAGCTTATTCTATTTTATTAGTATTAACTATAGAAAAAATAAAATCCTTGAGCAAAAACAGATCAAACTAGAAAAATTTAATACAATAGATTCTTTAACTGGATGTCTTAATAGACATACTATCGAGAAAAAACTTAAAACAATTTTAAACAGCAATATAGATTCAGATAAAAATATAGCTATATTATTTATTGATTTAGATAATTTTAAATATATTAATGATAAATATGGCCATAAAGCTGGTGACCTTGTACTAAAAGAAACAGCTTATAGATTCGAAAAAGATATTAGAAAAGATGATCTTGTTTCAAGAATTGGTGGTGATGAGTTCATTATTATATTAAGAGATATCAACAATAAGCAAGAAGCTATCGATATTATTAATAGAATATTTTGTTCATTTAGGGAAAAAATCTCTATTTCTAAAGAAATTGAAATTACACAAGCTCTTAGTATCGGAGCAACTCTTATCTCAAAAGAGCACAAAGGTATAAGTAGTGATAAGTTAATCACAAAAGCTGACTTAGCTATGTATAACGCTAAAAAATCAGGTAGAAACAATTTTAGCTTCTCAGACTAACTTTAATCATTACGTATTCCTTTTTAAAAAATTGTTTAGCATAACTTTATAGTTTATAATTTTTAAATATATTGGCTAGTTTATTGATCTTATGAGTCATTACCTTAAAGATGAGCTCTACGAGCTAATAAGTAAAAATCATAAAGTTTTTGACTCTTTACAGCAGTCTAGTCTCGATGGTCTATGGTATCTTGATTTAGAAAATCCTGAAAATGAATGGATGAATGATAAATTCTGGGAAATTCTGGGTTATGATCCAAGAGATAAAAAACCTCTTTCATCTGAGTGGCAAGATATAATTTTTCCTGAAGATCTTCAGATTGCCATGGTAAATCTAAAAAAGCACCTTCAAGATCCTAATTATAAATATTCACAAATAGTCAGATATAAGCATAAAGATGGCTCTACCGTATGGGTAAAATGTCTCGGCATGGCAATTCGTGACAAAGATGGTAAACCTATTAGAATGTTAGGTGCACATAATGATATTACCAACTTCAAAAAAGTAGAACTAGAATTAAGAGAGGTAAAATCTTTTTTAGAACTTACTCTTAATGCTAGTAAAGACTTGATATTTGTAAAAAATAAAGACTTTAAAATAATACAGGCAAATAGTGCTTTTATATCTATCTATCCTAAAGATTTACAAGATAAGGTTATTGGTTACACAACAGTTGAAAAATTTAAAAAAGCTGATGCTGAAAATTTTTTAAAACATGACAAGATAGCTTTTCAAAAAGGATTTTCTGAAACTTTAGAAGTCTTAAATTTACCTAACGGTAAAAAGAAAATACTAGATACGTTTAAAGTACGTTTCTACGATCGAAATAATCAACCATTTATACTAGGTATAGCTCGAGATGTAACAGAAAGAGAGCTGCTTTTGAAACAGATTCAAGACACTAATCAGAAGTTAAAATATCTAGCATATCATGATCAAACAACAGGGCTCGCTAACAGAACAAGTTTTGTAAAACAAATAGCAAAATCAATTGATGAAGCTAACAAAAATAAGACTGAGCTAGCTGTTTTACTTATAGATATTGATAATCTTAAGTTTATCAATGATTCTTTTAGTTATGACACTGGTGACAAACTAATAATAAACTTAGCAGAAAGACTAAAAAGCTCTCTTGATAAAGACTCAATTTTAGCAAGGCTTGGTGGTGATGAGTTTGCTATTTTATTGAAAAACATACATAGTGCCGATGACGTCATAAGCTTAATTAACCAAGTTTTCAAAATATTATCAACTCCTTTTGAAATAGATGGTCAAATAATACATCAATCAGTAAGTATTGGGGCTGCAATGTATAGCAAAATAAGATGCAGTCCAACCAAACTTTTACAATTTGCTGATACTGCTATGTATCATGCGAAAGAAAAAGGCAAAAATACTTACTCTTTTTATCATAAAGAATACGATGAAAAATTACTACTTGAGAATAACATAGAGCATGAACTAAGAAGCATGGATATGAAAGATTTCTCAATGGTATACCAACCTCAATATAATAAAAATAAAGAAATTTGTGGTGTTGAAGCCTTAATCCGTTGGAACTCACCAACCTTAGGAAATATATCTCCTGATTTATTCATAGCGATAGCTGAAAAAACAGGCAAAATTGCTAAAATAGGTTCTTGGATTATTACTCAAGTTATTCACGACTGGAAACAGCTTAATAAGTTAAATTTGATTAGCGATCTAAAAATCTCTATAAATATCTCTAGCATTCAGTTATTGAAAAATGAATTTGTGGATGAGATTATTAACAAATTTGAAAATATTGATAAAAGCTTAATTACTTTTGAAATCACAGAAACATATCTTTTGAATGATATTAATCATACTAGATCAATAATTACTAAACTAAATAGCTTAGGTTTTAGCTTTGCTTTAGATGATTTTGGTACAGGATATTCATCATTAAAATATTTAGCAAACCTACCGATTAAGTATCTAAAAATTGACAAATCATTTATTCATAATATTGATCAAGAAAATAACAAAACTATTATAAAAGCAATCATACAATTAGCAGATAATTTGAATAAAAAGTGTATTGCTGAAGGCGTAGAAACAGAACAAGAGCTCAAGTTTTTAGAATCAGTAGGCTGTAATCTTTATCAAGGATTTTATTTTAGTAAACCCCTACCTTTTATAAAACTAAAAAAACTATTACAATCACACCATCAAACAAAAATTTAAAATAAACATGTTTAACTATAATCTTTTTCTAAAACGTTTAGCAAATAAAAAAATCTATCAAACTTCATTTATAAAAAATGAAATTGCTCAGAGACTTTTAAAAAGACTAGATTTTATAAAGCTTAATCCTACTGATATATTAGTAGAAGGATATCTAGATACTAACTATTTAGATATATTAAAAAATCGTTTTCCTAAAGCTGAAATTCATAAAAATCAAAACTCCAAACAGCAATTTGATATTATAATTTCAAACTCTATTATCCACCTAACGAATAACTTAACTCAAGAGTTAGACAATTATTATGACCTTCTAAATAATGATGGAATATTGCTTTTCTCAACATTTGGAGATAAATCTTTTAGCTCTATTAAAAAAGCCTTTTCAACGGTAAGCGATAAGAAGCATACAAATGATATGATAGATCTATTAACATGGGGAAATACCTTACAATCCAGCAGATATAAAACTCCAGCAATAGAATCAGATTTAATCATATTCACTTATGAAAGCTTAAATACTCTATTTGAGGATATTAGAGCCCTAAACGAGCCCTTAGCTGACACAAATATGCACACTAGTCTAACAGGTAAAAACTTATGGAATAATTTTATTTCTCAGTTAAAGAAAAATCCACAGCTTGAAATAGAAGCATTATATGGCTATGCTATACGTAAAACTGATAATGATATAAAGCCTCGTATAAACCCAAATAGAATTAGTCTAGATGAACTAAAAGAGCAAATAGCAAGTTTTAAAAAATCTAACAATACATAATAGCCAGAGTTGATAACTGCTGCCAATCATAATCTGTACACTGAGTTGGCTTCTTAAGTGGCTGACAGTATGTACGCCATGTCCCACCACCATAGGTTTTCATAATTAAGCATTTCTTCAAACGCACATTCTGACCTGTTAAGTCTCCTACCGTTGTAATATCCTCAACTGAGTAACCATCTTTGGATTGACTACCATCATTATCTATCTGATCAAATGACTCAGCTATTTGATTTGGAGTCTTTATATCATTTAATAGCTCTTTATAGTTTTTCATTTTATAAGGATCTACATCATCTGAGCCTTGAGCCTCTTTTGTAATATAATCTTTCGCAGATTCATCTTGGTACGGGCCATAAGAGTCTTTGAAATCTTTAGTAATTTCATCATGACGTTTCAGAATATCTCCAGCTGCTTTGACATCTTTTTGCATAGATTCCCGTTGCTGTTTATCTTTTTTTACTACAACCTTATTATCAACATGCTTATTAATCTGGGCTATCCTCTTTGCTATTTCTTGATCTGATGGTTTCTTAATTTGAGCTATTTTCTTTGTTATCTCTTTATCTGATGGCTTTTTACTATCATTATGATCTGCTAATATCCTCTCAGCATCAGCTAAAAGCGCTTCATAACTAGCATTACTAGTATCTACCATAATGCTTAAATCATCACCTAACGCTTCTGGCTTTGAAGACTTTGAGTCATCTTGAGATGTTTTACTGCCTTGATTCTCTGTCTTCTGCGTAACTGCATTTTTATTAGTCATTGCAGAACCACTTACTAGTTGTGTAGTTTTCATAGTATCAGTATCTGCAAAAGCAGTGCCCGTAACTAAAGATAAAGCCACACAAAAAAATATAATTTTTCTTCTCATAATTCAATAAAACTTTTTTTCTTAAGCAAAGTATATTAGATATTAAACATATAGAAAAGTTTTTTATATAAAGCACTTAAATAACAATCTGCTCTTCATGAAGCTCTATATTATAATATTCAAAAACTGTTTTTTTTATAAATGTAATGAGGTCAATAACATCTTTGCCTGTAGCATTGCCATTATTAACAATAATACCGCCATGTTTAGGTGAAATCTGTGCATCCCCAATTATCTTTCCTTTAAGCCCAAGCTCTTCAACCATAACACCTACAGGCATATTTGCTTGAGGTCTTTTAAAGACACTACCTGCCGTAGGTCTTTGTGGCAAATTAGATAATCGACGTGAATAAATATCATCTAACTTAGCCTTGATATCTGATTTAGATTTTTTCTCAAACTCAAACTTAGCAGATAATATACAAATATTACTATCATTTTTAAACATTGAATATCTATAACCATATTCAATATCTTTTTTATCATATTCTACTATTTGTTTCTTTCTCAGATCTAAAACTCTAACACTTTTAATATATGTATAAATCTCATCCCCATAAGCTCCAGCGTTCATAATTAATGCACCACCTAAGCTAGCAGGAACATCATAAAATGTCTCTATTCCACTTAGTCCAGCTTCATATGTCGCTAAAGCAAGATCTTGCAATAAAGCTCCTGCCTGAGCCTCTACACAACTATCTGAAATATTAAACGAGTTAAAATCTTTGCAAAAGATAACAAATGCAATTTCATCTTCATAATACTTTTTAGAAAAAATTATATTACTACCATTACCAAGAAAAAATATATTTTCATGATTATTTACAATATCAAGCACTTCAGCTTCAGTCTTTGGGAAATAAACATGTTTAGCAAAAGATTTGATTCTATAAGTATTATATTTTTCTAGAGATGTATATTGTGACATTATTTACCTAAATATTGTTATCTAAAACTTCTATCTGCATAAAATGAGACATATTTTCTATAAGATTATTATAACCTCTAAATATCTGATGAGCATTATTTATAGTAGAAAAATCATCTACTAATGATCCAGCCATCAAGCAAGCCATTCCTGCACGCAAATCTTTGACACTCATAATAGCTGGACGAATATTTTTAAAGCTTTTTACAGGTCTTATCTCAATTAAGTTATTATCTATAGAGATATCAAAACCCATTTTACGGATTTGGTACACATAGTTAATTCTCTCAGGATAAACAGTATCTTGAATAGTACTCGAGCTATTTGCCATAAATAACATTACAGCATATATAGGCTGCAAATCTGTTGGAAAATGAGGAAAAGGCGCAGCTATTATATCAACACCTTTGATATTACTATCCTTTCCGAAGAATTTTAATGATTTATTTTTTTGATCATACTCCCATTTAGCAGTTGCATTAGTCAACTTTTCTAAAGGTTTTGCAATATTATAAGTATCTTTAGTATTTATATTTGTAATTGTCACATTTGTCTTATACAAATACGCCATAGCTGCATAAGTCATTGCTTGAATACGATCAAAAATTATTTCAAACTCACAACCTAATAGTCTTGCAACACCTAATATGCGAATTTTTCGACTTTCAATATCAAATTTAATATTAGCGCCACACTTATTTAAATAATCAATTAATGTAACAACTTCTGGTTCAAGTGCAACATTTTCAAGAATAACCTCAGAATTACCAATAACTGCATACATAACTAAGTTCATAGTTGCCCCAACAGAAGGAAAAGGCATCTTAAACTCAGCATCTTTTTCTTCTTTATAAACAACTTCAATATGTTCATCTGCTAATGTAACCTTAGCACCAAGAGCTTCTAAACCCTCTAGATGAATATCAAAAGGTCTTTTCTCACTAAAGCTACACCCACCTGGAAACCCTATTTTCACACGACCTTTTTTCTTTAGCATTGAGCCTAAAAGCATCAAGGAACAACGAGTTTTTGAAGTCATCTCACCACATAATTCTAATGTCTCTGTTGACACACCTCTAGTGTCAATTGTTACATCTTCACCATGCTCAGTAACATTCGCTCCTACACTCTCAAGTATTTCTTTTGCACCTTTATAATCTAATAAAGTTGTTGGCACATTACTGAACGTTGTTTTTGTTTCAGGCATTAAGCTAGCAAATATTAAATGCAGCAAAGCATTTTTTGCTCCACTAATATTAATAGTTATCTCATCAGCAATGTTATTTAACTTTTTTACTCTTATTGCTTTCATCTTTTGATCTCTTATTTTTCTTAGTCGCAAATGGGTTTTCTGATTGTTTAAATTCAAATACTATAGGAGTTCCCCTAAAATCTAGTGCTTCTCTAAAGAAATTCTCTAAATATCTTTTATAAGAATGTGGTAGTTTACCAACTTGATTACCATGTATAACTATTACAGGAGGGTTATGTCCACCGACATGAGCATATTTAAGCTTAATTCTAAACTTGCCAACCATTGGTGGTGAATGAGCTTCTATAGCAAGTTGTAATAGCTTTGTTGCATCTGCTGTAGTTATTTTTCTATTTGCGCACTCATATGCAGTTTGTATCGACTCAAACACATGGCCAACATTAGTACCATGAAGGGCTGATATAAAGTGAATATCAACATAATCTTGGAGAAAATATAATCTTCTTTTTATATCTTCTTTAACTTTATTACGAGCTTCTTCTGTCATGCCATCCCATTTGTTGACAGCTAAAACAAGTGCTCGGCCATTTTTTATTGCAAAATGTATTAAACTTAAATCTTGATCAGATATGCCTGTTCTAGCATCAACTACAGCCACAACCACATTTGAATCTTGTATAGCTTGTAGAGTTTTAACTACAGAGAACTTCTCTAATGTTTCTTTTACTCTACCTCTTTTGCGCACACCTGCTGTATCAACGATAGTATACTTCTGACCGTGGCGCTCAAATGGAATACTCACACTATCAATTGTTGTTCCTGGCATATCAAATACCACAACTCTATCCTCACCAAGCATCCTATTTGTAAGTGTCGATTTACCAACATTAGGTCTACCAATCAAAGAAAAATGAATACCATGGCGTAGTTGCTCTTTATGTTCACCAGTTTGAGTATAGTCTTGATAATAGTCATTTAAAGGTTTCTTTAAAAATTTATCTACTAATTTTTGAGTATTTCTACGATGTGCTGCTGATATAGCAAAGACTTTATCAAAACCAAAGCTATAGAATTCAGCCATTGCAGATTCTTCATCTACACCGTCAACCTTATTAACCACAACTATTACTTTTTTATCTCTTTGACGTAAGAGATTAGCAACATACTCATCACCGGCTGTTAAGCCAGATCGACCATCAACTACAAAAAATACTAGGTTTGCTTCCTCTATAGCCATTTCAGACTGTTTAGCCATAAATTCATCAAAACCAACATCTCTATCCGATATACCACCAGTATCAACTACCAAATAATCAAGTTCATCATATTTAGCTTGACCATATTGACGATCACGGGTTACCCCTTCAAAATCAAAAACTAAAGCATCTCTAGAATTAGTAAGCACATTAAACAATGTTGATTTACCAACATTAGCTCTACCTACTATTGCAACTAAAAAAGACATATTTGTCCTATATTTGTATAACTTATATATTTATGCTAATGTTACTCTATTTAGACTATTTTATAAAGCATTTCCGTTCATGGTATATAAACCACATAATGCAAAATATATTTGGATTAAAGCTCTTAAGAATAAAAGATAACCGTAATGCTTAAATTTTTACTTTAAACATATACTGCAATATCTAGTGTGATAGTATTCATATGGGTACTATCATAAAAAGCCTGATAAGCCCACTCTGGACCAAATAATACGTTGTTATCAAAATATGCCCTTTGCGCAGAGAATATAAGTTGTTTTTGAATTCCACTTTCAGATAACCCTGCCTGTAATGGACTTGTCGCTATAGCCATTGGTATTGTTGCTGCATTATATGTTTGGCCATAAGTAACATTAAAATTTGTATTTTTACCTGCTAGCTTTAAACTATAATTAGACGCCACATACCATGCTCCTGCGAAAACATTACTTCCAGTACCATTAAAATCATATGAGTTTGTTGTCGTTGCCCAACCTCCAGTACCTTGCAAAATACCTGGGCCAACACTATAAGCGACGTTAGCATCGACATTGAAAGCCCCTATAGTAGTACCGCCCGAAACACGAGAGATACTAAAGTTTTCTGCTCCATTTAAATTATAAACATATCCTGTATTAAAACCTACAGAAAGTTTATTCGTCCAAGAATCTGCATAAAATAATCCTGTTGAAAAATCTGCTTGCTGATCATCTGTTCCAAATACAGCTACACTCATATTTAAAAAGACTGTTGAATTAATATCCCAAATTGTTAGATATATTTTGTAAAATACAGATGTTACAGATATTA
>NZ_JAWUZH010000047.1:0-17795 GCF_036281795.1 Francisella sp. 19S2-4 | reverse complement strand
ATACTAATATCTGTAACATCTGTATTTTACAAAATATATCTAACAATTTGGGATATTAATTCAACAGTCTTTGATAACTCTTTATATTATTTACATTTAGTCACGATCAGTAATAAAATAAGATTTTTAAATATACAAATATAATGAAAATACAGACTACTTTAGGAGTATAATAACCACCTACTAATTAATAACATCTAGTTAAATGATTGATCCAAAAAATAAATTTATAGATTTTGAAAACAATAAGGCATTGGAAATTATATTTAATGATATAGTAGCCTTAGTCACAAAAATAAAGAAAACAAAAAAGATAAGTGTATTTCAAGCAGCTCAAATGAGCATATTAAATACAGAAATTATGGAACAATTTATTAATCTAATTAATCATATGACAGACGTTGACTTTGATGACAGTAAAGAATCTTTAATGTTAGAAAGTTGCCTAGACTTTCAAGATTTATGCTTATATATAAAGGACATAGATAAGTATGAGAATGATTTTGACCCAACAAAAAGACCCAACTTTCATTAAATATTTTCAACGTATTACATCAATATTATTTATAATCGATCAAGATAAGCATCTAGAACTAATCACTTATACATCATGAATAATTATCAGAAGTTAACGATGGATATGATCTTTTTATTTCTTCTGATTTTTTCAGATCAATATTTGCAGTTACTACAGATTTTGTTTCACCTATTAGTATAATATCCTTACCTTCAGGACTAATTATACAAGACATTCCTCCCAATTCATTAAAGCGTTTAGAAAACAAGCATCCATCACTAGGATTCTCACCTATATAATTACAGGCAATCATAAATATATGATTCTCATATGCTCTTGCTTTAATTAAAGTATTCCACATTTGTGCCCTAAACTTTCTTATTGTTGATGGAATTATAATAGCGTCAACTCCTGCTTTAGCATAATTTCTAAATAGTTGAGGAAACTGTATGTCATAACATATTGCCAATCCTATTTTACCCCAAGGAGTATTAACTACTATAGGAGTATTACCCTTAACAAAGCAATCAGGCTCATCAGTGGTTTCTATTAGATGAGTTTTAATATACTCTCCCTGAATCTCTCCATTATTATCAATAGCAAAAAGAGAATTAGATAGTTTGTTTTTAGTTATATTTTTATAAACAATTCCTGCACAAATCCATAAATTATATTTCTTGGCAAGAATACTAAAAATCTCTATAGCTTTAGCTCTATTTTCAGCTAGTAAAAGACCTTTATCATTGATAGGTACATTACAGTATTCTGGAAAAACTACCATATTAGACCCTTGATTGGCTGCATTGATAACATAACTCTCTAAGATGTTATTGAAATTATCTTTTTCAATATTAAGCATTGGAGCCTTTTGGACAATAGATACTCTTAACATAAGTTTTCCTTATATTTTAGATTTAATATTTTAAAATGAATTAATAAAGACTTATTTTCTTGATATAAAGATGTTATAACTGATTCTTTAAACCATTCCAGAGTCCCAAGTTAACTGATGTTCTAAACCATATTTTATAAATATGTCATCGCTAACTTTATCTTCAGTTGTAAATATACCCAAGCCTAGAGGATTATCCCCCATACGCTCATTCATTAGTTTTTTCTCGAGATCTAACATTTCTTGTCTATCCATATCAGGCTTCAAAAAGTCTATGACTAATGCAATTCTAGGCTCATCTGTACGATTATGTGGGCAATGCGGCAGAGAGTGATCAAGAACAAGCATTTCTCCATTATGCCATTTAAGATGTTCTCCACAAATTTTCATAGCAATATCACCCTCAGGAACTTCAAGTCCTAAATATCCACGATACATATGAGGATTCCAGTTAACATGTAACTTAATATCTGTCCCTGGTTTTAGCACAGAAAAAAGTACATTTCTAAGGCATCCGTTTGAAGCTTCTTCTGCTTGTTTAATAATCTTACGAGTTTCATGAAAGTGATTTTGTTCTAAATATTCTAGGATCTCAGTGATCTCTTCATTACCAATTTCTGGCCAATGTAATTTAAACTCTTGTATAAACTCACCCATTGGTAAGCCTTGGCAATATAATGTAAAAGCACTATATATAGATCCTTTTTTAGCTTTTAATGTATTGCTTCTTGGAGTCATAAAAAGTTGAGCTCTCTCAAAATCAAAGTTTTCATCAGCTATAAAGTCATTATATTCTTTTTTAAGAACTTCCCAATTGTTTGTGAAAATACTTAAAAAAGCGTAATCTGCTGGATTCTTATGGTATTCATTATATTCGCTCATGATAATCTCCCTTAAATGGTTTATCTTAATATTTATAAATTAATGCCACCTTATTCTCACTGTAATGTAAATATAACTAACAACTACACAAAATATTAATAAAACTAAGTATAAGTACTAACTCTTATAACCTTAGAGTTTTTTATATTTTAATTGAATAAAAATAACATCTAATTTCAAGAATATGCTTTTAAAAAAATTTTTTCAAATACTTAAAGACGAAAAAAATTAAACAAAATGTAAGTTATACTTACATTATTAATATTTTCAAGCAACAATGAGATGATCAAAGTAAAATAAATCAAATTTTATGTAAAAGAAATTACTGACTAGTACCCTCCAGCCTTACCAGTCCCCGTAAATGTAAATGAACCATGAATAGTATATGGTCTAAAGAATGGTCCTGTTCCAGTTTCTTTATCGGTATGACGATAGAAACCTCTCCAATCTGGTGGATCAATTTCACAAGTTTCATAATATTTACCAGGACCATCTAACTGTACATTTCTACCATAATGAGGCCCATCATTAGCAACCATACTCATCATAGAGAAAACAATTCTCCAATCTGAATGCTCCTTGCTAATAGTACAAGCAACCTCACAATCTGGAATCCATCCACCTGCACCAAATCCCATTTTATCGCCCTTGATAGCATGTTGATCAATTTCATTATGAATTGTTGGTTTAAAGTCTTTTTTCATCGTTGGAGTTGGAGCCATAGTTACAGGCTCAACCCATATTAAAGCTGTTTCAACCTTATTTTGATAAATCTTTGGCGGAGCAATTGGATGATCTGCATATGCAGATCCCCAGAATGCAGCTACAACAGCTGTTGATAATAATAACTTTTTATTCATTTTATTCTCCTTGTTTTATTTTATTGAGGGATAACTATATGCTGTCTTATTTTTTCAACATCTGAGACATACGTTTTATTAAATATTGCTGGCCACCAAATACATGATATAACTACAAAATTTATAAATAACATACATCCAATAAATGTAACTTTAATTACGTTTAAATTAGGAATTTTCCTTATAACCTTATATAGAAGTAATACACTCCAGATAATACTAATTAGAAATAAAGTTGCTTTGATCGTATCTGAAGTCGACTGCATCAGACCAAAATCAGTTTGCATCACTTCAAAAAATTTACCACATAAGCCAATAACAATAGTTAACATTACAACTGGTGTGAACTGATAAGTTAATATATAAAAAGTTTTTCTAAAATTTAATTGCGATGATCTAGCCACTAATGATGCTACAGCTATTAAAATACTAGAAATTAAAGCTATTACTAAACCATAAAGAAGCATATATATACTAATAGTAAAAACATCTAACCAATTAAAGTTTTGATTCCAAGTTTGTGAAGATAATATCCAAGGTGCCGAGTTAAAAGGCCACATGATATTATGATCAATCAAGAAAGTTGCAATATAATCTCTAAATAACTGATACTGATGTAAAATCAACCACAAAAAACCTCCTGCTGCTAGACCTGGAGCTAGCAAAACAAAAGCTACTTCACTCCAGTTTGGATCTCTATCGAGTACATTAGTTAATTCAGCTCCTGGAAATCTAAAATATGTGCCTAAACCTGCCTTTTGTTGAGTAGAAATACACTTTCCACATGTAATACAATTATTTGTTGAGACTTTATAAGGTAAATTATAATCTGTCGGGCACAATCGTCCTTGAATAAAATACTCTTTATTTGCAGGTAAAGGCTTAATACCTCTATTTGGAGCTATATGTATAAAACTTAAACGTGAGATTACTCCTAATATTTTGCCAATAGGACAAAAATAACGACACCAAGGCCTACCACCATTTTGACCATATATAAAAGCTATAATAATAGCTAGTAAGAAAATAAGCCCAAATAGCTTAATCATCCCCCAAGGATCATCTCTTACATCTAAAGTTTGGCCTAATATCGTAACGATTGTAAACATCAATATTAGCCAAATTTCACTTTTCATCCAGCTTGGTATTTTTCTTTTAAAACCAAATTTACCAATCCACTGAGTAAATGCTCCTAAGGGACATAACATCCCACACCAAAGACGACCAAAAGGTATAACAGATAGTAAACATCCACCATACCATACACCCCAAAAAAGAAATTGACTTAATAAAAGAATATTAGTGAAAATAGTATCTGTGGATTTTGGATTATTTGAATACACTGGAGCTATTATCAAAAATAAAAAAGATAGCAACATAAATAGCTGCACACAAAAAAAATAGCGATGAAACTTCTCAAAAAATCTGTCAATTATAAATAATCTTCTATTACTAGAACTATCTAATATCCTAATATCTGACTCTTTAATACGAATTTCCATTTTTATGTATTTAAACTACTTTGTTTTGAACATATATAGCCCTTTAGTAGCGATATTGCTCTATAGAACTGCTTTATAAACAATAATCCTGTTGACATTAAGAAAGTTACTATTGCAATTAAATACTCTTGGCTTGATTGAATATGAAAATAATCATTATTAAACATCCAATTAACATCATGAAACCCTAACACCCCAGCTTCTTGAAAAGCATTAATCGCATTACCTATACACATTAAAGCTAGTAAAAATATAAAAAATGGAGTCACATTAAACATAAATCGATTTAATATTTTCCATTGTGCTGTTGCCGCAAAATACACATATATAATTAAAGCTAATAAAATTATTCCTAAAACTAACCCAGCAGAAGTTCCTAACTGCTGCATTGACGATCCTGAAAATAGTGCAAAATAAAATAAAATAGTCTCAATAATTTCACGAAACACGCTAATAAAACTAAGAAACCCTATACTAAACAAACTTAAATTAGCCAAAGATTTTAAGCCTTGAAAAGCTGTAAAATTCACATATAAAAGCATTGCTAAAGCTATTAAACTTGCAATAGCTTCACTCATTTCTCTTGCTCTACCTAAAACTGTATTATGAAAAAATACACAAACGACTGCTAAAACTATGCCTATAGTTAAAGCTGCTAAACAGTTCTTATATACATATGATATTTCTCTTGTTCGATCTACTTCTCTAAGAGCTGAGCAAATCATAGTGATAACAATAAGAGCTTCTGAACCTTCTCTAGGTATAATCCAAAATGAAGATGAAAATGCTGCTAAAAAATCATTCATAATACTTCCTTAGTCTTGATCATTAAGAATTTTTGCTTCTTTATGCATTTCTTTACATATTTCTTCCCGAACTTTATTTATTTTTTTAAACTGTTCTGAAGAAAAAGGCTTTTGAAGCATGTCTGAATATCCATGGAATGAATTTTCTATACTAAATATGTCTGATGGTGAGGTATATGATCTATACTTGATTTCCATTATATTGTCATAAACATCCCAATAAGCACTATCTGATATTTTTACAGCTTCAACGCTGTTATTATCTTTATACCGTACACTAGCTTGCTTTAACATTAAGCAGATTTTCTTAGCTTGTTTATCATATAAAGATTTAGATAATTTTTTTTGACTATTAGATGAGGAAGATTGTTTGTTTGTGCTACTTACTACACCTACCACAACTACTATAATCGCCAATAAGATAATTAAAACTATTGGAAATATTAATTTTTTCATATAAATGCATTTTAAATAAATATTATGTCATTATATGAAAATGATAACTATTATCAACAAATGTTACAGCAAAAAAATATCTTCTTTGCATCATCTTTTTATAAGTTAATTAATTGATTTTATTAGATCAAAAATCTTATTTGGAATTCTTTACACCAATATCTGAAAGAATTATACCTTTTACTTTTAATAATTCTTGAACATAGAAGTCTTTATTTTCTTCAAAACGATGTTGTGGTACAAGTATTGAAACACCAAAGCTTCCTAAAAAAGTATTTACTGCAGTAGCTATACTAACTATACCTTCCATAGTTTTGCTATGATCATATTCGATTCCATTTAATCTTATTTTTGCTAGCCTATCGAATAAACCTTTATTGTCTGAGATATTGCCCCCCAAAAGCTCTATAATTTCATCATCAGTATATAATGATAAAAGAGCCCTACCTGGAGCAGTATTATAAATAGGTTTCTCAAGAACACCAATTCTTGGAATCACTTGCAACTCTCTATTTGCTATAAACCTATGTACCACTATTAAATCAGTATTGTTTGATTGTGTTAAGATAACTGTTTCTCTAGTTTTTTCACTAAGTTTTCGTAATAAATTTTGAGTTAAAGAAACTATATCTGCATAAGATGAAGAAGCTAGTTTAAAAACTCCTGATCCAAGTAAAATTTGACCAGCTCCTTCACTTCTTGTAAAACCTTCAGCATCTAATGCTGCTACGATTCTTTGTACAGTAGATCTTGGTAAATCAACCTCTTTAGCAATATCTCCTAGACTCATACCTCCAGGAGCATTACTTATGCTCTGCAAAACTTTAATCGCTCTACTTATTACTTGAATTTTTTTTGCTTCACTCATAATTAATTCTAAAAATATTTATTTTTATAATTTTATCTTTTTTAGTGTAGAATTTCCAAATTATTATTGCACCATAATACAATACAGTGTATCATTTTAATAAATTAATAATTTAATATATATGGAGTTAAAATGATCATAATTTCTATTAATGGTTTACTAATTTCTCCTATTGTTTTATACATCGGGCTTGCCTGTATACTAATAACTATAACTAATTTAACAATATCAAAAGCTTTGTGCTATTACACTAACCTAAAATTGTCTTGGCTAAATTTATTATTATTTATATGTTATCTTGGTATGGTCATGTTCTTGCTTGGAGCTTAATATGCCAAATAAAAAAATAAAATCTTTAATTAGCCTTTTAATTATTCTATTAGCTCTCTTCTCATTATATTCAATATGGCAGTATTATTTTTATTCTCCATGGACTAGAGACGCTAGAATAAGAGCAAAAATTATAACTATAGCACCTGATGTATCTGGGTTTGTTACAAAAGTCTATATAAAGGATATCCAAAAAGTAAAAAAAGGAGATCTCATATTTTCTATCGATGATGAAAGATATATAGCTGATTTTAAAGAGAAAGAAGCTATTGTTAATCATGCTAAATTAGATTTAGAACTATCTCAGCAACAATATGATAGAAGAAAAAAATTAGGTAAGACTGGGTCAATAAGTAGAGAAGAGTTAGATGATTATCTAATGACAGTCAAACTTAAAGAAGCAGCTCTTGAAAAAGCAAAAGCAGACTTTCTTACCGCAGATATAAATCTAAAAAGAACTAGAATATATGCTCCTGTTAGTGGAACTATAAACAATATAGATTTAAGACAAGGTAATTATGTAAACGCTGGAAAGCCAGTAATGTCTATAATAGAAAAAGATTCTTTTTATGTTACAGGCTATTTTGAAGAAACTAAAATTCCAAATATAAGAATCGGGGAAAAAGCAGAGATTCAACTAATGAGTGGTGGCAAACCTTTGTATGGATATGTAACAGGGATTGGTAAAGCTATAGCAGATGATAATACTAGTTTAAATAGCCAACTATTACCTAAAGTACAGGAAACATATGATTGGGTGAGATTATCAAAGAGAATTCTTGTTGATATATCTCTTACAGAAATACCAAAAAACACAAATCTCGTAGCAGGGATGAATGCTAATGTAAAAATACTATGATAGAAGAAATTTTTACTAAAAAAAATCTAATATATACTCTTAAAGCCTTCATTTCTATAGGCTTAGCTCTTTATATATCTATGAGTATGGGTCTTGATAAACCTATATGGGCTATGATTATTGCCATTTTCTTAGCACTTAGACCTGAAGCTGGCTTTATTGTTGAGAAAAGCCTTTTTTTAATATTATCAACAATAATAGGAATAATAATAGGATTCTCTATTGTTAGCTTGTTCTTACCATATCCATCTTTAGCAATATTTTCATTATGTATACTAATAATAATTACAATGCTTTTCTCAGTAAATGACTCTCACTCGAACTTTACATATGGTATAACTTTAACTAATATAACTTGCACAATAATAGTTCTTTATAGTATAGCCAACCCTTCAATCACTACTGAAGAGATGATTTTCCATACTGGTTTTTCTAGAATTTCAGCAATAATAGTAGGAGCACTAAGCTCATGTTTTGTAAATTACTATATTTTTCCTATAAAAATAGAAGATACCGTTAAGAAAAAAGTAGCAGACTCATTTGACTTGGTAATTAAATACACTAGAGAAATCTTTTCTGCTCAAGATTTTCACAATAATGAAAAATATAATAAACAAGTGGAAAAAATTCTTGATAGCCTTATAGCTTTAGATAATGATCTAACAGCAAATAGATTTGAAAATATTAAAACTAGTACATATTATAAATTTTTAAATAGTATAATAGAGTTAATCCAATCCGCACACTATTTAAGAAAACAAACAATAAAAAGTGACTCTAAAGAGTTTATAAAAAAAGATTTACATGAGATTTATAATCAATTAGATACTTTTGATCATAAAAAGAAAATTACCTACATCTCTAGCAATACCTTAATAGAGACGCTAATAAGAAAATTTAATACTGTAATTGATAATTACCAAAAAATAAATAATAAAGATTTTGACACATTTACAGATAATACCTTCCACCATTTTAAAAATTATGCAAATAGTATGGTAAGCCTAGTAAATATTTCTAGGACTATTTGTATATTTTTATTTTTATCTTTTATCTGGTTAAATACCCAAAGTGATTCTCAAACACTACTACTTATGATAATAATTCCTACCGTTTTTTCACAAGTATTTGTCCATATGCCAGATACTACTGAATTCGTAAAGAAAACAATTAGAGGTATGATTATATCTATCCCTTTTTCGATTATTATAACACTAAATCTATTAGCCCAAGTTGTTGGATATTTTGAGCTGCTTATGCTAGTTACTATACTAACTTTATTCATACCTATAATGGTACTGACTATTCCAAAATTTCAACCATATAGCATTGGTTTCATTTTTGGTTGGATATGTCTAATACAACCTAGCAACCATATGACTTTTGAAATTTCTAAATTATTGAGCTCAGGTTTAAGTGCCTTATTCGGGTGTATTGTATTATGGCTTGCATTTAAATTATGTCCTCAATATCCATATAAAATAAGTCGTAGGTTAGCTATTTTATCAATCATTAAAGATAGAAAAAAATTAAGACAAAAAGAAATAGTAAAAAAACAATATAATGCAAAAATTATAAAAAAAATCTTATGTGTTTATAAAAATAGAGAAAATAACAACTCTTCAGAAAAGGATATTAAATTTGCTCTCAGAAGTTTAATAAAATCTATATAGAAATAATAATTTTCTAAAATATTTTTTGCTCTCATAAGACAACTTTATAACAATTCGTATAAAAATTAAAATTCTCATTGTATCGCCAAGTAATACGACGTATCATATACAATCAAATAGTTAAATACACTTCTACTATAATTTTATCAATTCATTAAAACAAATCTCTTAGCAAGGAGTTGAATATGATTATAATTTCTATTAATGGTTTATTATTTTCTCCATTTATATTTTTTATAGGTCTTTCTTGTATATTAACAATTGTTACTAACTTAGTTATACCTAAAATTTTATATAGTTATACTAACTTAAAATTATCTTGGTTAAATTTGTTACTATTCATACTTTATTTAGGTAGTAGTATATTTCTACTTGGAGAATAATATGCCAAATAAAAAAACTAAATCATTTATTAGTATAATAATTATTATCTTAGCTATTTTTTCTCTATATATCATCTGGCAATATTTTTTTTATTCCCCTTGGACAAGAGATGCTCGAGTTAGAGCTAAAATTATAACAATAGCTCCAGATGTTTCTGGATTTGTTACAAAAACATATGTAACTGACAATCAAAAAGTAAAAAAAGGAGACTTAATCTTTACTATTTATGATGAGCGATATGAAGCTGATTTTAATGAAAAGGAAGCTTTATTAGAACATGCTTTAATTGAAGCAAAACTTGCTCAAAAAAAATATGATAGAAGAAAAAAATTAGGTAAATCAGGAGCTATTAGTAGAGAAGAGCTAGATGATTATTTAATGGATAAAAAGCTCAAAGAAGCTGATTTAAAAAATGCTAAAGCAGATTTTCAAACCGCTGAGATTAACCTTAAAAGGACTAAAATATATGCTCCTGTTAACGGAACAATCAACAATATAAATCTAAGACAAGGCAACTTTGTAACAGCATCAGAACCTGTAATGTCTATAGTAAAAGACAATTCTTTTTATATCACTGGTTATTTTGAAGAAACAAAATTACCAAATATAGAAATAGGAAAAGAAGCAAAAATCCAACTAATGAGCAATGTAGAAACTCTGCACGGTCATGTAATTAGTATAGGTAAAGCTATAGCTGATGATAATACTGATGTAAACAATCAACTTTTACCTAAAGTCCAGCAAACTTATGATTGGGTTAGACTATCTAAAAGAGTTCCTGTTGATATATCTTTAGAAGATATCCCTAAAAATATTAATCTGATATCAGGGATAAATGCTACGGTAAAAATTCAATGATAAACGATATTCTTACAATCAAAAGTCTTATATATACTCTCAAGAGTTGTATTGCAATAGCCTTAGCCCTTAGTGTATCAATAGGTCTTGATTTGGATAAGCCTATGTGGGCTATGATTGCTGCCCTTTTTTTACAGATCAGACCTGAAACTGCTTTTGTTATAGAGAAAGCTATTATTTTAGTATTTGTATCTTTTATAGGAGTTGTTGCTGGTTTTACTATAGTTAAGTTCTTTCTACCATATCCACCCTTAGCAATATTTTTCTTATGTATATTTATAGTAATCACAATGTATTTTTCTGTTAGCATGTCTCATTCTAATTTTATCTATGGTTTTACTTTAGCTAACATTACTTGTATTATAGTTATTTTTTCTTCTATTGCTGATCCTACAACTACAACTGAACAAAGCATTTTCAATACAGGGTATTCTAGGGTTACTGAAATAATAGTAGGTAGTATTTGCTCTTGTTTAGTAAACTACTATATTTTCCCAGTAAAAGTTAAGGATACTCTCAAAAATCATGCTACAAATTCTCTTAATCTAACTATTAACTATATTAAACAAATTCTTTCTTTTACTGACTTCAATAACAATGAAAAATATAATAAGCAGGTAGAGACCATTCTTAATAGTCTTGTAACTTTAGATAATGATCTAAGTGCAAGTAGATATGAAAATCTTGATAATAATAGTTATCGTAAATTTTTAAATAAAACAGTTGAATTAATACAAGCGGCACACTATTTAAGAAAACAAACGATAAAGCATAAACTAAATTATTCTTTTAAAGTTAATTTAGATAAAATCTCTCAAGATCTTGACGACTTAAATCTTAACCAGCATAAACTTACTTTAAAATCAGATAATACTTTAATCATTGATGTAATTTCAAAATTAAATACTTTAATCAGAAGCTATAAACAATTAGATAGAAAAAATTTACTCCTATCTACAGATAAATCATACTATTCTTTACGAAATTATAACAATATTATTGTAACTTTTCTTAAAATCTCTAGAACTATATTTTTATTAGTATTTTTATCTTTATTTTGGATAATGATTAAAGGCGACTCTAACTTAATAGTAATGTTAATAATACCTTGCCTTTTATCTCAACTATTTATGGCCTCACCTAATTCTCTTATGTTAATACAGAAATCTATAATAGGTATAATTATATCAATTCCTATTAGCTTTATTGCTCTAACTATACTAGCTCAAGTTATTGGATATATTGAGTTATTGATATTAGTTTCATTAGCAAGTTTATTTTTTGGAATAATCACTTTACCAAATCCAAAATATCAAGCATATTGTATAGGCTTTTGTTTAGGTGTTATAGAGCTTATACAACCAAGTAATCATATGAGTTTTGATATTTCAAAATCTCTTACAATAGGCCTTGGTGCTGTTTTAGGATGTACTATTTTATGGTTAACTTTTAAACTATACCCTCACTCACCATATACAATTACTAGAAAATTCACTATCAGATCAATAATCAAAGATAATAAGAAACTACACCATAAAAAAATATCTAAAAAACAATATCAAGCTACTATTATAAAAAAAATACTTTGTATCTATAAAAATAGAAAAGATGATAATTCATCAGAAAGAGACATTGAGTTTGTTTTAAATAGATTAATTAATTAATTAATTAATCTATTTAAAACCCAAAAGATGCTTAAACTAAAATTATTCAGGATTAAGAATTCTTTCATACTTTTGCTTTTCAAAATCAACTTGATAGTCAGCTTCTCGAAAGCTAAATGGATATTGTAATTTAAAATTATTTACATCTTTATATACCTTATCCATTAGCATCATTCTCTTTTCTCTTAAGAGAGTCTTTTGGCCTACTGCATCAAGTAAGTTAAGATTATATTCTAATTGCTTATCATCTAACATATGATAGTATTTTAATGAGTTATTATCATAATTAGACCTATGAGTCTTACTATCCCGCATATTAGCAATAACTTTATGCATACTGATTTTATTTTGTTGCCAAAGACTTCCTAGAAAAATTGCCTGGCACTCAGATAAAACAAAAGGTAATGTCTTCCAAGGCAATCCTACAAATGCAAGATTTAAATACTTCTCATGTAGTAACTGGTTATAAAGAGGTTCAACAACATTATCTTTTGTCGAAACTATATCTTGAGATAAAAATGGAAAATCATATTTATAACCAGTGCAAAATATAACTTCATCAATTTCTATATTATTTTGATTCGTTGTTACAGCTAAACAGTCATATTCTGTTTTCTCAAATTTTTGTATACAAGAGATAAATTTGATTCCTTTATTAGAGTTTTGTAAGTTATATTGTTCTTTCTTATCATCTAGTTCCCTTAAAGAAACATAAACCTCTCGACCACTATTTAATAACTCTTGAGCTATATCCATTCCAGATGATGAGTAACCTACACATAAAACTCTCTTACTATGATTACTTGGAGATCTATAATTTTTACTATGTGTAATACAATTCTTTATACTATCAAGTCCATCTGTACCTAAAGGAATCTTAGGCGTATTAAAATGGCCATTACATACTATAATAAAATCAAATTTTTCCTCAAATCTCTGATGACCTTTTATATATGCAAGCTGCCACGCGGGTTGATCTGATTGCTTATCTATAGGTTCTAATTTAATGACCTCACAATTTAAATGAACATTTTTATTTACTTGCCAAGCTTTTGCATTAGCTTCTAAATAAGTTTTAACATTATTATAATTTATAAAAGATTTATCTGCTTTATACGAAACTTGCTCATTTTCAAATACCATTATTTCTTTAGGCAAATTAGTTCTAAGACTTTTATATAAAGCGCCTTCTTGCTCACTAAAATTCCAAACTCCAGCAACATTACTAGTTTTTTCAAAAACTGTTACATCAAAACCTTTATCTAAGAGAACTTTTGCACTAATTAATCCACTAGCTCCAGCACCAATAATAGCTACTTTCTTCATAAACACCCTGAAATATTACATTTATACCCACTGAACTTACGTATATTTATTACTCCAGTATCAAATATTAAATACTGGCCTTTTATACCCATAAGTTTGGCATCAATAATAGGATCTTTGTCTAAATTAAATGATTTAATTTTTGTAGGATACTCAAGTATGGGATAACTTATATCCTGAATATTTCCTTCTACTGGCTCAACACTATTTTCACCATATTTAGCTTTTATTTGAGATATTTTATCTGTCGATTTTTGAATTAAATTATCTCTTAAAGTAACAAAATCAACACTATTATCTGGATTTCCCTGAAGCATTTTACGCCAATTTGTTTTATCTGATATATGATCTTTAATCGCTACCTCTACTAGTCCAGATATTAACCTACTTTCAACTGCAAATATTGGAATAGCTTGACTAGCGCCTTGATCTATCCAACGCGATGGTATATTTTTTAGCTTAGTAATTCCTACTTTAGTATCACCTGTATTTGCTAAATATACTATATGGGTCTTCATACAATGCTCTTCACCCCAATTAGAGTCTCTACATGTCCCAGCAGCAAAATGACATAACTCGGGTTTAACTATACAGATATCGCATTCAGGTAACCTTCTCATACACATAAAACAATGGCCTTGAGAGTAGCTTTTTTTTGTTTTAGCTCCACAAGATACACAGTTGATTTCATCTAAAAATTCAATTTTCAAATTTTTACCAATATAATCATTCATGCAAATATCTTCTAATTGATAACGGGCATTATTTTCTTCATCTAAAGATGTATTCATCTTATGTAAATTAATTATCTTATTCATTTTATTATTTTTTCATACATTAAACTGCCTTTTAGAATATCAGACTTTAAAACTAGTTAAAATGCTTGATATTATTAGCTATAATCAAATTATACAAATAAACTCCTTAAAATATGAGTGTAAGACTAGATAAATGGTTATGGGCTGCTAGATTTTTTAAAACTAGAGCATTAGCAAAAAAAGCTATCGAAGGCGGTAAAGTACACTTTCAAGGACAGAAAACGAAAGTTAGTAAAACCGTAAATATTGGAGATATTTATCAGATTCAACAATCGCATATTAAAAAGACTATAGTTGTCGAAGCTCTAGATGAAGTTAGAAAATCTGCTACAGATGCTCAAAAACTTTATATCGAAACAAGCGAAAGTATAGAAAAAAGAGAACAAGAAGCCTTTTTACGAAAAACAGCAAGTCTCCAAAGTCATGAAAAACCTACTAAAAAGCAACGCAGACAAATAATTGATTTTAAGAGAAACGACTAATTACTAAATTTCTCAATCATTTTTAATATAACATAAATTATCGCACTAATTATTAGTGAAATAATACATACTTTTAATGCTATAGGAAATAAGTGAATAAATATTGTAATAATTGTGACAATAATTAAAACACCTACAAATATTGATAAAAACTTATCCATTTTAACCCCTTATTTAATAATAATTTTTGCAAATTTACGCTTCCCTACTTGGAAAACATTTTCTGTACCTAAACCAAAAACAGCTCTGTTATCTTCAACCTTTTCACCGTCTATTTTAACAGCTCCCTGCTTAATCATACGATTAGCTTCAGAAGTACTTGAAACTAGACCAGCTTCTTTTAGCAAGTTGGCAATAGGTAACTCTTGATTTAATTCTACAACATTTATATCGTCAGGTATCTGATTTTTTTGAAATCTTTGTATAAAATCCTGATGAGCACTTTCAGCATCTTCTTTAGAGTGAAATCTTTCAATTAACTCTTTTGCCAACTCTATTTTAATATCACGTGGGTTTGTACCATTAGCAACATCTTGCTTTAAGCTAGCTATAGTATCTAAAGATTTAAAACTAAGTAATTCGTAATATCTCCACATCAGCTCATCTGAAATTGACATTATTTTACCGAACATATCATTAGGAGCCTCTTCAATACCTATATAGTTTTGGCTAGATTTAGACATTTTCTTAACACCATCTAGACCCTCTAATAGAGGCATAGTTATAATAACTTGTGGTTCCTGACCTTGCTGTTTTTGTAGTTCTCTACCCATCAATAGATTAAATTTTTGATCTGTTCCACCTAGCTCTATATCTGCATTCATAGCTACAGAATCATATCCTTGTACTAAAGGATATAAAAACTCATGAATCGAAATTGACTGACCACTCTTATATCTTTTTGAGAAATCATCTCTTTCAAGCATTCTAGCAACTGTAGATTTTGAAGCAAGTTTGATCATATCACTTGCAGACATCTTATCAAACCAATCACCATTACGACGAATGATTGTTTTGTCTTTATCTAAGATTTTAAAAACTTGCTTTGTATATGTCTCTGCATTTACAGCGACTTCCTCAGCTGTCAACGGAGGTCTTGTAGCATTTTTACCAGTTGGATCACCTATTTGAGCTGTAAAATCACCTATAAGAAAATGTATTTCATGGCCTAAATCTTGAAGCTGTTTTAGTTTATTAATAACAACTGTATGACCTAAATGAATATCCGGAGCTGTTGGATCACAACCGAATTTTATAATTAAAGATTTATTCTTCTCAAGCTTTTTTATTAACTCTTCTTCGATAAGGACTTCATCAGCCCCTCTTTTAATAATTTCTAAAGTCTGCTGTATAGTCGACATTATAGTTTTTTTATATATAATTTTCTCTCAATAAAGCAAAATTATATCACAAAACTCTTTTATACACTTAATAAAACCTTATACTTATCTTAAAGTAAAAATATTTTATAACTAATGCATATATATATTTCTCAAAGTAATGACATTTACTTTAATCTAGCATTTGAAAACTGGCTTTTTTTAGAAAAACTCCAAGATAAGAAAATCTTATTTTTATGGCAAAATGCTCCTTGTGTTGTTATAGGTAGAGCACAAAATCCTTGGCTCGAATGTAACCTTCGTAGTATGGAAAACGATAATATAACCATGGTTAGGCGTCAAAGTGGAGGTGGTACTGTTTATCACGATTTTGGCAATCTAAACTATACAATTATCTCCCCTAAAAAAGATCACGATATTAAAGCTAATCTTGATTTAGTTTGTAATGCTATTAGAAAATTAGGTATTGATGTGTACGCTAATGATAGAAATGACATTGTTGTAGATCATCATGACTTTACATATAAAGTATCAGGTAGTGCTTTCAGAGAGAAAAAAGATAGAGCGTTTCATCACGGTACATTATTAATAAATGCTAACACCAAAAAGCTTTATGACTACCTTCATCAACCAATTGATAAATCTCTAGATACTAAAGGTGTAAAGTCACATCGCTCCAAGGTCATAAATCTATCACAGATTAAACCTGATATTCAAACTCAAGATATTACAAAAGCATTTTTAGCTAGTTTTAGTAGTGTTGAATTAAGTTTAATTAACGAAGAAACTCCTATAGAAAATAAGAGTCTAATAATCAACGAAATAGAGAATTTAAAAAATTGGGAATGGCGATTTGGTAAAACACTACCATTTAGTAAAACTTATACTAAAAATAGTGATCAAATTAAAATAAAAATTGAATCTGGAATTATAACGGATATCAATAGCGTGTATAAAAATATAAATATTTCAAATAAAAAGCTTAAGTTTACAGAGTCTTATGATTTTGAGTTCTTTAAAAAATTACTAGATATTAAATAATTCTGTTAATCATTTTTTTACATTTTAACTGCTATACTAAAATTTAAATACTTCAGTATTTCTAGCTCTAGTTTAATTTACTTAATAGCGCAATGGTAGTTTATTTTTTTAAACATAGGTTAACGAAATTTATCAAAGCATACCAAAGACATAAAATATTCAAAAGACTGTTGAATAAATCTTTCAATTTCTATGAATAGGAATATTTTTGCTATTTTTAGTAAAAACTTAGCCTTA